>NZ_JAVLSP010000070.1:0-21742 GCF_031528575.1 Candidatus Sororendozoicomonas aggregata | reverse complement strand
CAAATCGTTTGGCGAAATGACAGCTTTTTGCCACTACCTACCTCTAACACCCTGAAATATATAGAGTAGACGCAGGTTCAAATCCCGCCGCCTCCACCATACATCTTGTAAAAAAACAGTATTTATAGAAGCATAAAAGTACGAATGCGCATAGTTTAAACAGGTGAATGAATATCAATAAACTGATGCGCCACATCCATTCTTTCCGTTACCCACTGCGCTAACGCTTGAACGCCATAGCGCTCGGTAGCATGATGACCAGCGGCAAAATAATGAATGCTGTTTTCCCGGGCAAAGTGAAACGTAGATTCTGACACTTCGCCGCTGACAAATGCATCAGCTCCCAATGCTAATGCCTGATCAATCATGCTCTGTGCCGCACCAGTACACCAGGCAACCCGGTTGATGCTGTGGTCCCCCCCGGTAATTGCCAGTGGTTTGTGATGTAAAACATTTTCCAACTGAGAAGCCATGTCTTTAACGGATAGCTTATCCTGAAGTGTCCCCCAATTACCCAGTGGTCGGGCTTTACCGGCTTCCATGCCTCCTTGAATATTCCATCCCATGCGTTGTGCCAGCTGGGCGTTGTTGCCCAAAACAGGGTGTGCATCCAGTGGCAGGTGATAGGCTATCAAACTAATACCATGGTGCAGTAATGTTTCAATACGCTGCTTTTTCATCCCGGTAATAACCGCTGATTCACCTCGCCAGAAGTAGCCATGGTGAACCAGGATGGCGTCGGCTTCTTTTTCTATGGCCTGATCGATGAGAGCTTGGCAGGCGGTAACGCCTGTGATGATTTTTTTGATGGTTTTTTTTCCCTCCACCTGCAATCCATTTGGGCAATAGTCCTTAAAAAGGTGGGGCTGGAGTTCCTCATCAAGGGCGTTTACGACTTCAGTTAATGTCACAGGCATGGTGGTGTCCGTTGATTTAGGTGTTGTTAGTAGGAGCCTGCCGGACTTATGCTTTCGAGCATAAAATTCAGTAGTGCGAGTCAGAATTTTCGATCAATTTGTGCGAATAGTTGACCTATTTAAGCAAATTGATCGGAAATTCTGGCCGCGTTTTCTCGCGTTTTCTCGCACTTCTTGGATTTTAGGCCGAAATTGTCTTAAGTCCGACAGGCTCCTGGAGCATTGTACGATTCGGGCTGGCAGTGACCCCTAACAATCGTTTTCATACAATGGGATACTTTAGTAGATAATATCAGTCGGCGTTGAGTGTGCCATTTTATGAAAAAACAATTGCAATTTTTTGGCTGGCCGGTGCTGGCAGGTGTCATTGTCTGTGTAGTCATTTTTTTGCTAAAACCTGGTCTGATGGGGTTTTCTTCAGAATCGCTGGATAATGCCTTGAACCGGGCAAGCACCTGGTTTTCTCCCAGTAGCCGAGTATCTTATAGCTCAGGAGTAAAACGCGCCACACCTGCCGTTGTGAATATTTCCACCGCATCAGCTCCTCAAAGGAAGGAAGCGCCCATTGCTGTGCCTCCTCATATGCAGGGTAGCCAGAAAGTTGAGACCAGCCTCGGTTCTGGCGTCATCGTTAGCCCTGATGGTTTCATCCTTACGAATAATCATGTGATTCAGGGGGCTGAGCGTATTATTGTCTCCCTAAGAGATGGAAGGGAAGAAATTGCTACTGTTGTTGGCACGGATCCTGAAACGGATTTGGCGGTTCTGCGCGTCAATACCCACAGCATGCCTTACATTCACCTGGCTGACTCTTCACAGGCGGAGATTGGTGATGTTGTACTTGCTATTGGTAACCCCTTTGGGCTGGGGCAGACTGTGACAATGGGGATTATCAGTGCAACAGGGCGTAATGACCTTCAGCTCAATACCTATGAGGATTTTATTCAAACGGATGCCGCCATCAATATCGGTAACTCCGGTGGTGCGTTGATCAATGCTTACGGTGATTTGATCGGTATCAGCACATTGCTTTTTTCCCGGGGAGGGGGTAATGAGGGGGTGGGTTTTGCCATTCCTTCAAATATGGCGCGCTTTGTCATGCGCTCAATTATTCGTTATGGCGTTGTCATCAGGGGTTGGCTGGGTATCGAGTCACAGCCCCTTAGTAACACGCTGGCTGGTGCCTATGGCATTAAACCTGATGCAGGCATTTTAATTTCCGGTGTGTACAACGGTGGACCTGCAGACAGAGCGGGTATTCAACGGGGGGATATTCTGACAAAAATCAATGGTCAAAGTACCAGCGATGGCAGGCGTGTAATGAACATGGTGGCACAAAAGCCACCAGGGTCACACGTGACCATTGAAATTATTCGCAATGGTCAGGTGATGGATATGAACACCGAAGTTGACCGTCGGCCAAATATTGTCAGTAATTGAACAGGTGCTACCCGGCAATGCGCTGAATGTTGGCGCCAAGTTGTCGGAGCTTCTCTTCGATGCACTCGTAGCCACGATCAATGTGATAAATTCGCTCAATCTCTGTATTGCCGTCAGCTACCAGGCCAGCAATAACCAGGCTGGCTGACGCCCTTAAGTCCGTTGCCATCACTGGTGCGGCTTTTAGTTTATTAACACCGCGAACAATAACGGTATTGCCTTCAATGGTAACATCGGCGCCCATTCGCTTCATTTCCTGAATATGCATAAAGCGGTTTTCAAAGATGGTTTCAGTGACATGCCCAGTACCTTCAGCAATAGCATTCAGTGCGGTAAACTGGGCCTGAATATCAGTTGGCATGGCCGGGAAGGGAGCCGTTTTCAAGTCAACCGCCTTGGGCTTTTGCCCGTGCATATTAAGCTCAATCCAGTCTTTACCCCATTCAATGGTGGCACCGGCTTCACGGAGCTTGACTAAAATGGCGTCCATGATATCAGGCTGGACATCTTTCAGGCGGATGCGTCCCTGTGTTGCCGCAGTAGCAATCAGGTAAGTGCCTGCTTCTATGCGATCAGGCAATACGGTATAACTGCAGCCTTTGAGTTTTTTCACGCCCTGGATGCGAATGGTGCCTGTGCCATGACCGGAAATTTTGGCGCCCATGGTAATCAGGCACTCGGCGAGGTCGACAACCTCAGGTTCACGTGCTGCATTTTCGATGATGGTTTCTCCCTCTGCGAGGGTTGCGGCCATTAATATGTTCTCAGTGCCGGTGACTGTCACGGTATCCATAGAAATTTTGGTTCCTTTGAGGCGACCATTCACCACGGCTTTAATATAACCATCTTCAACGATGACATCAGCGCCCATTTGCTGCAGACCCCGTATATGGAGATCAACAGGCCTTGAGCCAATGGCGCACCCCCCCGGTAATGACACTTCTGCACGACCATGGCGAGCGAGGATGGGGCCCAACACCAGGATAGAAGCTCGCATGGTTTTTACGAGTTCATAAGGTGCCCTGAGATGTTTTATTGTGCTTGCGTGAACTTCAACATTCATTTTTTCATCGACTAGCAGGTCGATGCCCATGCAGCCGAAAAGCTCAAACATGGTGGTAATATCGTGGAGATGCGGAAGGTTGCAAACAGTGACAGGCGTATCCGACAGTAAAGTGGCTGCGAGAATGGGAAGTGCAGAGTTTTTTGCACCGGATACACGAATTTCACCGTCCAGGCGCACACCGCCTGTAATAATCAATTTGTCCATTATGGCTCCAACGTGCGCCTGTGTCAGCCCTGATTTGCCTTCTGGTTCCATTCGCTGAATGTCAGCGTGGTCATGGTGACAGCGTGAATTTCTCCGCTGGCAATGTACGGGTTGAGGTGAGCATAGACTATTTGTTGGCGCTTAACCGGAAAAGCCCCTTGAAATACATCATTGATGACTGTCAAGCGAAAGTCACAGCCTTCTCCTTCGACAATAACCTCAGATCCGGGCATTTTTTCTTCGAGCAACGCTTTCACTTTGGTGGCTTGCATGCATCTACCTCCCAAACAGGCAAAAGACATCAATAATATAGGAGAGGCCGTGAGCTTGCCACTGTTCAGACCTAGTGATAAAGCGCAGAAACCTGCAGCATTTATCACCGGTATCTGGGTACCAGTGACTACATTTCTTTAGGAGCCTGTCGGACTTATGCTTTCGAGCATAAAATTCAGTAGGGCGAGTCAGAATTTTCGATCAATTTGTGCGAATAGTTGACCTGTTTAAGCAAATTGATCGGAAATGCTGGCCGCACTTTCTCGCACTTTCTCGCACTTTCTCGCACTTTCTCGTACTTTCTCGTACTTTCTCGTACTTTCTGGATTTTAGGCCGAAATTGTCTTAAGTTCGACATGCTCCTGGTGGCAATATGCTCAAAACGGCTTCTGAAGCAGCTCCTCAAGGTCAGCGACCTGAACCAGGGCTTCTAACTGTGCGGGCATGTTCTGGAAAGACAAGGTGGTACCTTCTTTTTGCGCAAGACGCATCCAGCTCAGCAAGACTGATAAAGCAGAGCTATCAGCCTGCTCTGTGAAAGCCAGGTCAATACACCAGTGGGTGACCCCTTGCGAGGACGCCGAGGCCATGAGTTGTTTTTTTCCTTCCGTAACCACGGTAACCGCATTATCGAAAGTAATGGAACCTTTCATGGCAAAGTGACCATTAGCAAGGGCTTCCAGAGGCATGTCGTATTCTCTTCAGTGTTTGTGTTAAGACGATGATTTACCCACTTTTTCTTTCAACTGCTCATTATCAGCGCTCATGATGTCCAGCCAGTTGTCGATGACGTATTGAAGTTTTCCATGCTTATCAACAGCCTCTGAGAACTGCTGGCGAAACTGGATACCAATATTAATACCGTCAATGATGACATTACGCAGCTTCCATTGCCCATCGTCAAAGATCATTGAGTAGGAGATTGTCAGCGTGCGATCACTGGTTTTAACCTTCATGTTAACGGGGATCTGTCGCGAACGACCTGCCTTGTAGTCATTAATAACTGTCTCAGATACAGTGTCTACCTGTTCAATGGAGATCTTGGTATTATCTAGCTTCAACAGTGCCTTGCCATAAAAGTTGAGCAGGCTGCTTTTAAAGTTTCGCTCAAACGCCAGGATTTGCTCAGGTGTGGCGCGATGGGCGTATTTACCCATCACACCCCGGGCAATGGACTCAAAGGCAATCACGGGTGATAGCTTTTGATCCACTTCATTAATAAACTCCGCAGGAGCTTTCTGGTAGCGACTCTTGTTTTTGATGAAGTCATCAAGCAGGTTGCGGGTAATCTTCTCCACCTCTTCGCTCGGTGAAGGCATTTTTGCAACTGCCTGAGTGCTTTTTGCACTGTTTGTCGTCTCTTCTGCCACGGCAGAGGGTAGGGAAACTATGCCAAGCGCAAGGAAAGTCGCGCCCCAGATGACAGGACGTAAACTACTCATGTTATCAGATCCTTTGTGGTTCATAGGATGCCTTCTATTTGCCATCATCTTTTTTGTGGACCAGGGCCAGTAGCACTTTACCAATCAGGTCTTCCAGGATGAGGGCAGACTGAGTGTCTTCAATACGGTCGCCGCTTTTCAGAAACTGTTCATCGCCACCGACACTGATGCTGACATATTTTTCACCTAGCAGCCCAGCGGTCACAATAGCTGCCGTACTATCCAGGGGAATGTTGTCTATGCGAGAATTGATTGCCAGCTCAACGTGCGCCATGTAGGTTTGCTTGTTGTAGCTAATATCGGTGACTTTACCGATGATAACACCAGCCATGGTGACTTTTGCCCGCTTTTTCAATGCGCCTATATTATCGAACTCGGCAGTAAGTTGGTAAGACGTTCTTGAGGTTGATAAAGATAGTCCACTGACTTTCAATGCCAGCACGAACATGGCCAGAATGCCTGCCAGCATAAAGGCTCCTACACTGATTTCTACGGTACGCATCCGCATATTTACGGTTCTCCAAACATGACTGCGGTGAGAATGAAATCAAGGCCAAGGATAGCCAGTGACGCATAAACAACGGTTCGGGTCGTAGCACGGCTGACCCCTTCTGACGTGGGTGTTGCATCGTACCCCTGAAAGACGGCAATCCACGTCACGACAAAGCCGAATACCAGGCTTTTAATTAACCCATTGCCAACATCGCTTACCAGGTCAACAGACTGTTGAATGCCTGACCAGAATGAGCCGTAATGAACACCGAGCCAGTCAACACTGACCATGGCACCCCCTAAAATACCGACCATATTAAAAATAGCGGTCAGGATAGGCATGGAAATGACCCCTGCCCAGAACCGGGGGGCGATGACCCGCTTAAGGGGGTCAACACCAATCATTTCAAGGCTCGATAGCTGCTCCGTGGTTTTCATCAGGCCAATTTCAGCAGTGAGTGCCGAGCCGGCCCTTCCGGCAAACAGCAAGGCCGTTACAACAGGGCCAAGTTCACGGACGAGGCTTAGTGATACCATCTGCCCGACAGCATCTTCTGAGCCGTAGCGAACCAGGATGTAATAGCCTTGCAGCCCAAGTACCATGCCGATAAACAGACCTGAAATGGTAATAATGATTAGCGACAGGAAACCAACGCTGTATAGCTGTTTTATCAGGAGCGAAAAACGATTGCCCAGTGACGAAGGTGTCAAGATAGAAAGCACCAGAAAAATACCGGTACGGCCAATAGATTGCAGGGCGTCGAGGCCAAAGCGACCAAGCTGCGCGATCTTGTCTATGACATCAAGTTTCATCTACCTTCCCCTAGTAATGCGTCGCTGAAATTGCTGGCCGGGTAGTGAAAAGGGACAGGACCATCGGGTTGTCCTTGCATAAACTGTTTAACCTTGGGATCTTCAGAGTGCCGCATCGCCTCAGGAGTACCCTGACCAATAATATGGCCGTCAGCGAGCAAATACAGATAATCTGAGATGCTGGCGGTTTCATTGAGGTCATGGGAGACAATCACGCTGGTTACCCCAAGCGCCTTGTTAAGGCGACGTATCAGTTGCACCAGAACGCCCATGGCAATAGGGTCCTGCCCGACGAAGGGTTCATCGTACATGACCATGTCCGGGTCCAAAGCAATGGCTCGCGCCAACGCCACCCGGCGGTTCATCCCCCCTGAGAGCTCACTGGGCATCAACTGGGCAGCGCCACGCAACCCGACAGCCTGAAGCTTGATCAGCACAATATCACGAATCATGGCCTTGGGCAGTTTGGTGTGCGTGCGCAGAGGAAAGGCAATGTTGTCAAACACACTTAAATCCGTGAACAACGCACCGCTTTGGAACAGCATGCCCATCTGTCGGCGAAGCCGAAATAACTCCTCCCGTGATAAGGTTGCCAGATCGTGCCCGTCCACAATGATTTGACCGGCATCTGGCTTTAACTGGCGACCAATCAATCGCAGCAAGGTCGTTTTGCCTGTGCCAGAAGGCCCCATAATCCCAACCACTTTTCCACGAGGGATGGTCAGGTTGATATTATCGAATATCGTGCGATCTCCCCGACGAAATGTCAGGCCGCGAATGTCTACAAAATTATCGCTCGTGTCTGTCATTAAGCACTGATACCTTTTTATATAGGAAAGCAGCGTTAGGGTTGTCAGGAATCATTGAGACTCAGGTGCCGTTGGCAAAATAACCGGGCGCTTTATCTAAAGTTTGTACCATTCAATGAACGCAGAGTAAAACTCATAGCCTGCCTTAACGGTGGAGGTGCTATGAAATATCTTCCAAGTGTAAAAAATAGCAGGTCTTTTAGTGAAGGTTCCAGCCGGGTGCTTCCGGTGCTTCGCTCACTCAAATTAATATATCCTTACTTACCTTGAGTTTTCAATAGATGGACTATTAAGTTAAGAGCAGTTTTATTTGACACTCATTTTCGCTTGGTAGTGCCTTTGAAATAGTCCATGGTGGGGTATGCTACAGGTAAATCCGGTAGAAGTCATTCCACTACCCCCCTATAGGCGGTACAATGGCGAAGTTTGCTGTCAAAAAGCCCAAGATTGAGAATAGTCTATTCAATGACCGTTGCCATTATTGCCATTATTGCTGGTTTGGTCGCGCTTACCTGGAGTGCGGACCGGTTTGTATCAGGTGCGGCTGCAGCGGCTAAAAGCTGGGGCGTATCTCCCATGCTGATTGGCCTTACCGTTGTCTCAATTGGTACTTCAGCGCCTGAAATTTTAGTTTCTATCACTGCCGCATTGCAAGGGCATGGCGATATTGCCGTTGGCAATGCTATTGGTTCCAATATTGCGAATATCGGCCTTGTACTGGGTGTTACCGCGCTGATTGCTCCCCTGCCAATCAAGTTTTCCCTGTCACGACGGGAAATCCCCTGGCTAGTTTTGGTGACGTTGGTGGCAGGTGGCTGTATTGTCAATGGCTACCTTGGGGTTGTGGATGCGCTGGTGCTTCTGTTCATGCAGGGGTTGACGTTGTATTTGATGTTCCGTTGGCAAAAAAAAGCTGACAACAATGAATATTCTGAAGGTGATGAGCTGCCTGATCTGGCAAAAAGCACTGCCTGGCTTTATTTACTGGGGGGGCTGGCCTTACTGTTAGCGAGTTCCCAGCTACTGGTATGGGGCGCTGTGCGGGTGGCAGAGATGATGGGGGTCAGTGAGTTGGTCATTGGTTTGACTATTGTTGCCATAGGGACAAGTCTCCCTGAGTTAGCTGCATCCCTGGTGAGTGCCTTGCGGGGACACCATGACATTGCTTTAGGCAATGTGGCTGGCTCCAATATTTTTAACTTGCTGGCTGTGTTGTCAGTACCGGCTATGATTGCCCCTGGTGAACTCAATGATGCGGTGATCTGGCGAGATTATCCGGTCATGCTCGGGCTGACAGTGTTTGTTGCCTTGCTGGCCATGCTGGGTAAACAGCCCCGGCATATTGGCCGACTAGCCAGTGTCATCCTACTTGCCAGCTATTGTTTTTACGGCGTATGGCTTTATATACACCATTTATGAACCCGTCGTTTACAGGAATATGGAATGACCAGCGATGATGCTTTTATTGCCTCAGGGTTGCAGACCCTGGCCATGGAACTGAATGCTATCAAAGGACTAAAAAACCGGATTAACAGCCATTTCGTCAAGACCTGTCGGGTGATTCTGGAATGCCGCGGACGGGTTGTTGTGACCGGGATGGGTAAATCTGGCCACATTGCTCGAAAAATCGCTGCGACGCTCTCCAGCACCGGTACCCCGGCTTTTTTTGTGCACCCTGGTGAGGCCAGTCACGGTGATATGGGGATGATCACCAAAGATGATGCCATCCTTGCCTTGTCTAATTCCGGTGAAACCAGTGAAATTATTACCCTGCTGCCATTGATGAAACGCCTGGGAGCGCCTTTAATCAGTATGACAGGCGCGCCTGAATCTACGCTGTCACAGGCCGCGGATTTTAACCTGGATACCTCTGTTGAGCGTGAAGCCTGCCCGCTGGATCTGGCTCCTACATCAAGTACAACGGCCCAGCTGGTCATGGGTGACGCCCTGGCAGTGAGTTTGTTGCAAGCACGAGGGTTCAGTATGGAAGATTTTGCCTTTTCCCATCCCGGCGGAACACTGGGGCGTCGCCTGTTATTAAAAGTGGCAGATATCATGCATCAGGAAGATCGTGTGCCTTCTGTGCCAACTGGCACAAAGTTAAGTGATGCGCTGGTGGAAATGACCCAGAAGGGTCTGGGGATGACAGCCATTCATAACGAGCGCCGACAGGTGGTGGGCATCTTTACTGATGGCGATTTGCGACGGACGCTTGATCACTGTATTGATATTGGCACCGCGACTATTGATGATGTAATGACAACACATTGTAAAACCATATCCCCGCATATACTCGCGGCAGAAGCGTTGAAGATTATGGATGACCGTAAAATCAATGCGCTGATCTGTGTTGATGAAAATCATCAGGCCATAGGTGCGATTAACATGCATGACCTGCTTAAAGCCGGGGTTGTATAATACGCTAATGGATGCCAAAAACCTGTTATGACCCTGAACCGGACTTATTTATTGTATTCAGGCCTGTTATTGCTGGTGTTAGTTCTCGGCTACTGGGCCTTTGATGGCCGGATGCCCACTACTATTGGAGAAAGAACGCCCGACAATAAAGCCCATCCTGATTACTTTCTCGAGCAGGTATCCATCACTCACTACAACAAAAAAGGTAGGCGTGATTATTTGCTCACATCCAGTAATTTATCGCACTACCTGGAGAAAGGTACCGCTTTGTTGAGCGATCCTTATTTAAGGGATTACCGTGATCCTGACCAGATGGTTGATAGTAAGGCTGTTCACGGGAAATGGCTGACAAGCACGGAAACCCTGATTCTCTGGGATGATGTGGTGCTCAGGCAGGATGATTTGAAAACAAACAGAACTGTCCGTGTGGAAACAAACTATCTCACCATACATACTCCAGATAGAATGGCTGAAACTGACAAGCCGGTATTAATTACCAGCAACGGTAGCTATACCCGAGCGGTTGGAATGCAGTCATTTTATGATAAAGGTATTATCTATTTAAAAAATAGTGTCCGAGGGCTTCATGTACCTGAGTAAAGCTTTTTCTTTAATTGTATTGTTATTACCATCGCTGGCTCTGGCTTTGGCCTCTGACCGGGATAAACCCATCAAGGTTGATGCAAAAACGGCCAGTATTGATTACAGAAAAGGTGTTTCGGTGTATCGAGGGGATGTTGTCATTACCCAGGGGTCGACCTTGTTAAAAGGCGATGTAGTGACGATCTACAATGACCAGAATCGCAATGTCACTAAAGTTGAAGCACAGGGTAAGCGGGCCTACTTTGAAGAGTTGCAAGATACCACCAAGGGCAAAAAAGCGAACAAGATAGAAGCCTGGGGTGAAACGATTACTTATGATATTGCCGGTGACCGGGTCAAACTGCTGACCGATGGCGAGCTTTCCCAGGATGGCGATGTCTTTAAGGGTGAGCAGATTAACTATAATCTAAAGCTGCAAACAGTTAACGCTACCGGCAAGTCACAAAACGGTGGTGAAAAAGGACGCATTGAAATGGTGATTCAGCCTCGCGCCGAAACGGGTGTTTAGGAGCCTGTCGGACTTAAGACAATTTTGGCCTAAAATCCAGAAAGTGCGAGAGAGTGCGGCCAGAATTTCCGATCAATGTGCTTAAATAGGTCAACTATCCGCACAAATTGATCGAAAATGCTGACTCGCTCTACTGAATTTTATACTCGAAAGCACAAGTCCGACAGGCTCCCAGGGTCAGCTTTTCTTGTTAACTTCTCCCCATTGTGTCATGCATGGGTAATCTATTGCCACTTAATCACAGGTCTATCATTTTAATGGCTACACTTACCGCCGCGAACCTTAATAAGAGTTATAAAAGCCGCAATGTTGTCAGGGATGTCTCGCTACAGGTCAACAGTGGTCAAATCGTTGGTCTGCTTGGCCCTAACGGGGCTGGAAAAACCACGTGTTTCTATATGATTGTCGGTCTGGTCAGGGCCGATGGGGGTACTGTAGTAATTGACCAGAAAGATTTGTCTTTTGAGCCGATGCACGGGCGTGCACGTGCTGGAATCGGCTATTTACCCCAGGAGGCTTCTATTTTCCGGCGCTTATCCGTAAAAGATAATATCCTGGCTATTCTGGAAACTCGAAAGGGCTTTTCAAAGAAGGCACGTGAAGAGAAAGCCGAATCCCTCCTGCGTGAGTTTAATATCCACCCTATTCGTGACAGTCTGGGGATGAGCCTCTCCGGCGGTGAGCGTCGGCGTGCGGAAATTGCTCGGGCCCTGGCAACTGACCCTACCTTTATTTTACTGGATGAGCCTTTTGCCGGTGTCGATCCTATTTCTGTTGGTGATATCAAAGGGATTATCCGCCATTTGCAGGAGCGTGGTATTGGTATTCTCATTACTGATCACAATGTTCGCGAAACACTGGATATTTGTGAGAAAGCCTACATTGTCAGTGAGGGCCATATTATTGCTGAGGGTGACAGTGAGACGGTGCTGAATAACAGAAAAGTACGGGAAGTCTATTTAGGGCACCAGTTTAGCTTATAAAACAGCATGTTACTATCATGAACAGCTTCCAGGAAAACACGTGAGAAGAACCCTTTGCTTCTCTGGCAAGTGCCGAAGCTAGCCCGGATATTTCATAAACTCCCCTTAGAGCCGCAAGGAGCAAGCAAGGCCAGGAGCATGTTTATGAAATATCCGGGCTAGGAGGCTGTTAGTGTCATTGCGCTAAATCCAGAACAGCAACCAGAGACTGCTGGCTGCATGAGCAGGGTAGCCTAAAATGTGCTTATCGGGACAAACTAGCTTGAAACAGTCCGTCTTGTTTTACTCAGAGGGGGTAGCTTGAGCTTGGTGTCATCCTTTTTAACGATCCTTTTAACGGTCTTTTTAAGTTTATTTAGATTTGTCTGTGCAAGCCGCATGTTTTTTAGAAACGTTGGGTCTGAATTCTTTTCACTGACTTTCTCAAGACGTTGAAAAGATTTGATGATTTTATTTATACACTCACCATCCTCGTGCGCGGATTTTTTTATTGCTTTATGATTTAAAGCCATTTTCAGGTGTTTTATGCTGAACTCGCTAAGGAAATGTCTAAGATTACGTGACACTTCATTTCTTGGATAAAAATTACGAGTATTACGAGCTTTTTCTTTCAAATAACTTGTACGAAAATTATTCAAGTACCTGCGGCTAAAATAAGGGTTAAGGGCTACTTCCGTAAACACAGTCGCGAAAAGAAGGTGATATGAAAATACATCTGTATAGGGGGGGGTACAACTAAATTCTTTTATCATCTTGGTAAAATAAACAGAAGGCATGTAGAAATATAAGCACAATTTGCAGAGCTTATCATCTCTGTCGGTCATTCCTCCACGTTTATAAGCATAGGGTCGCTGATGGTTAAACAAATGGATCAACAGATCAGCGATGGCTCTGTGTGCTAATATTGCTTTATCAAATATCTCTCCAGGAGATTGACTGTGGCATTCATATTTACCCGTCATGCTGACAGCATATAAACGAGTTAGGTTATGAATGGGCGTAATGTCTTTAGAAATGGAATAAATAATTTTACTAAACTGACTAATGATTGAGGTTATATTGTCATAGGTTCCTTCGAGCAAAAGCGTGTCATAACGACTACTTTGGGTTTTTAATAGGGTCGCGGTATTTTTTATTGTATCCAAGGCGATCACGTTTTCTGCTTCAGGGTTGGCATAGCCAAACAAGGGAGCAAAAGTCAGAAAAACAAAAAGAGCGCTGTAGAGCCTTTGTTTTTTTATACGCTGTATCATCCAACGTCTCCGAATGTATGTGCAAAGCATAAAGCTATTGAGGTATTCGCTCTAATTGTTATTAGCGTTCGAAAAATCGTAGGAGCTAAGGATAGTTGGCTTTTTATCTTTGTCCAGTATTTGAGTTATTCACTCAAGCAGGTCTTTCAGATCCGTGAGCATTAATAAGCACTTCTTTAATGCACTGCAACTAGGAGCCTGTCGGAGAATAGACTACCCTACTGCGGTTGCGATAAATTGGTCTAAAAATTCCTGCTTCTTCATCAAATAGCCCCACTATTATGCTCAGAAGCAGAAATTTTTATCCTCAATTTCTCGTAATCCTCGCTAAGGGCGCTATTCTCGGTCAGGCTCCTGGCATGGCTACACAGACAAAATGTCTCTGATTGTTAATTGTCCGGTGATGCCGTTTAAAAAATTGGTACAATTGACTAAATTCTTCCATGGGGTGCCTTGCCTGAATGGCTTCACCGTAAGTCAGTATGATTTTGCCTTTTGGCTTTAACAGGTCAGAGCCTTGTTGAAACAAAGCCCGTTTCATTTGAAACTGTGGATCATAAACAGAGTACTCAAGCATATCCGCTGGCCGCGCGTCATCCCATGGCATACCAGCGGTGATGATATTAAATGTCTCATGCTGCTTAAGGGCTTTCAGGTTATGGCTCACGCGAAATGATATCCGATCAGACACCCGGTGGCGTGCTGCATTTTTTTTGGCGCAATCAATGGCATCGGGGTTGATATCAACAGCCACCACCCTGGCTTTGCGCCTGGCTGCCTGGATAGCCAGAAAGCCTGTGCCCGTGCCATAGTCCAACACTGTATCTCCGGGGGTGATGCCATAAACGGGGTCGTCGAGGCACTCAACCACCAGTTCCGACAGTTCACTTGTGGGGTAGACATGTTGATCAACAGTAAGGGTAATCCCACCATACGTAACATCATAAGGTGTTGTTAAAGCCCTTATTTTTTGCAAACGTGCTTCAGCTTTTTTTGAACGCATGGTGTCAATACCCTTTTTTCGACATCATCAACAGTCTCTGATCCCGAGCACATCCTGCATATCGTAAAAGCCGCTTTTCTTTCCTTGAAGAAAAGCCACTGCCCTGACAGAGCCACGGGCATAAATCATACGATCGCTGGCTTTATGGGTAATCTCAATCCGCTCGCCTTCACAGGCAAATAACACCGTGTGATCACCAATGACATCACCGGCCCGGACAGTGGCAAAACCAATAGTCTCCCGCTCTCTGACACCGGTGTTTCCTTCACGGCCATAGATTGCCCATTGACCTAAGTCGCGCCCAGTGGCTTTAGCGACCACCTCACCCATTTTCAGGGCTGTGCCGGAGGGTGAATCCACCTTATTGCGGTGATGGGTTTCCAGCACTTCCACATCAGCATCAAGCCCCATAACCCTGGCGGCAGTTTCCAGTAATTTAAACACCAGATTCACCCCAATACTCATATTCGGCGCAACCACCATCGGGGATTGCTCAGACAGTATCTTCAGGGTTTGTTGTTGTTCAGCACTGAATCCCGTCGTGCCAATCACCATGCTTTTGCCGTGTTCAGCACACAGAGCCGCGTTAGCCATGGTGAACTCTGGATGGGTGAAGTCAATGACCGTATCAACTTGATGGATGCTGTCCGACAGGCTGCCTGTCAGAGGTACCCCAAGGTTATTCCCCCCCGCTAACTCACCGGCATCAACACCGAGCAGACTACTACCTGGCGAAACAATAGCAGCGCTTAGCACCGTTTTATCATCGGCTGCTATAGCCTCTACCAGCATGCGCCCCATCCGGCCCGCGGCACCTGCAATCCCAACCTTTATCATTGTCATCCCCGGCAATCATCAGTGGCTAAAACCTGAAAGTCTAACGCCGACATCATAAACAGCAAGATAAATAATAAGGGACTCTTTATGAACCTCCGAAAAGCCCTGAAACATCTTTCCGATATCAGTGCGTCAGAGCTTTTTGTGACGGTGGGTTTTCCCCTTTCCGTCAAGCGCAATAATCAGATTACCCGTATTATGAAAGAGCCGATGACCACGCATGCGGTGGCTACGGGCATCGAGTCATTGCTTAACGACCATGAACACAACAAATTCCGCGCCACTGGCGAGAGCAACTGCGCCATTGATATCGAGGGGGTGGGGCGCTTTCGTATCAGCGCTTTTCTTCAAAAAGGGGAGCCTGGCATGGTGGTCCGACGTATCCATACCCATGTTCCCACACTGGCTGAGCTGGGGCTGCCCATTCATCTGAATGAGCAGGTGCTGCAAACCAGAGGGCTGATTTTGCTCACAGGCTCGGCGGGTTCGGGAAAAAGTACGACCATGGCAGCGATGATCGGTCACCGAAACAGAACTGAGAAAGGGCACATTATTATCATTGAAGACCCCATTGAGTTTATTCACCGTCATGACCAGTGCATCGTCACCCAGCGTGATGTCGGGCTCGATACAGCCAGCTATGAAGAGGGGCTGGCCAATGCCTTGCGACAGGCGCCGAATATTGTGGCCATCGGTGAAATTCGTTCCCCTGAGGTAATGAGGCACGCTATGGCTGCTGTGGAAACCGGGCATCTGTGTCTGGCAACATTGCACGCCAACAATGCCTATCAGGCGCTGGAGCGTGTTATCCACTTTTTCCCCCAGGAGCAACGGCCACAACTGCTGATGGACTTATCATTGAATATACGTGCCATCGTTGGGCAGCAACTGATTACCTCCAAAGATGAGAAAACGGTACACCCTGCCGTGGAAATTCTGCTAAATAGTCCGAGAATGGCAGACCTGGTCAAAAAGGGAGAAATTGATGCGCTTAAGGAGCTGATCGGTAAATCCCGTGACCAGGGTATGCAAACTTTTGATCAGTCACTGTACGATTTATACGAGGCCGGTAAGATTTCTTATAATCAGGCTCTGCTCCACGCCACCTCGGCGAACGACTTGCGGTTAATGATCAAGCTAAAAGGTAATCCTCCTGAGGATAACCAGGGGTATGATACGAGTTCTTTGCGATTATCCCGGGATTAGACATTACCGCCTATGTTTATCAAGGTAGTCAGAAAAGCCCCTTAAATTAAACGACAGGCTCCTGGACAGAGTAACCTTTGCGTGGTAGTGTCGGTGGCGGTAGTCTGTAGCTGTTTTGAATAATCTTTTATGTCCATATCCTGGTCGGCTATTTCACCAGCAGGTACCTGATCAACCTTTTTCTTGTGACTCTTGCGACTGTCCGAATGTTTTGCCCAGTGCATCGTTGACACCTGTAAGGCACCCATCGCAAAACTCCTTCAGCCACAATGAATTTGGATTTTCAGAGCAGTTTACGCAATATGCGGACTAACCGTCAATTTGCGCAGTGGCTTTGGGGTTTTCTACTAACGGCAAAAATATAACCGTTTTAGTACACCCGTTTAATTCAGCGAATGGGGGTGGTTACCATGAAAAAGACTTATATTTTCATTGCACTTATAATGCTGACTAACTATACCTTTGCGAAAAAAGAAACCTTGTATGTAAACCACAAGGCGGATAGTGGCGCCTTTCTTGATGATGGCATTGATTACATTGTCAAACCCATTGGTAATGGGCATTGCCTTTATCCTAATGGAACAACGCCGAGAAGCCTGACTATCCATTCTATAACCTGGTCTGCAATAGGTGGCCAATTTAAAATTAACTTCATCAGTGACATTACCAGATGGTGTGGGTATCATACTAGCTCTCAAGATTTTGAGGTTCACAGCCTCAATGGTCCTTCAGTATCGGCAACATTTCAGTGGTATAGCCCTTGTGGTAAAAATTCCCGTATGAGAGTGTTAAACGATCCACATCATATTGTGAAGGGAAAGGCATTCAATTCCATTGTAGTAGGCAAATCGGCTAGTTCCCCTAAATAGGCACCAGAGAAAATGGCATACTTGTTTAGATGAAGGTGTTTTTGACCAAGACAGTATTTCTATCAGTCTTGCTTATGCATGAACTGGCGGGCCATTTACACACTTACATTGTCTGTAGTATGCAAGCCGTTGGGAAATAGTCTCGGTCAAGTGTGTCGGATTACTGTTAATACCAGTCGTCTTTTCTAACTACCGTAAGAGTTTACAAACTGGACGACAGAGACTAGGAGCCTGTCGGACTTAAGACAATTTCGGCCTAAAATCCAGAAAGCGCGACCAGAATTTCATGCTCGAAAGCTTAAGCCCGACAGGCTCCTGGGTTAAAGGCGTCGGGTTGCGGGTAATACTAACTGCGGTAAAAAAATTACATCCATGACCCATCATGTTGGTTGGAGGTTTGCTGTGTGATAGTTTATGAAATAGCCGGGCTAACAGTCAATTTACACAATGGCTTTGGGGGGCTACTAACGGCAAAAATGTAGACGCTTCAAAACACCCGTTTAATTCACTGGGTGGTTCCTTAATCAGGGTACTTACCATGAAAAAGACTTATATTTTCATTGCACTTATAATGTTGACTAACTATACCTTTGCATCAACAGAAATCTGGAATGTAAACCACAATTGGACAAATGTGATATGGAACGATGGTGAAGAAATCTATTTAGATGATGGCATTGATTACATTGTGAAACCCGTTGGCAAAGGGCATTGCCTTTATCATAATGGAATAACTCCAAGCAGTATAACTCTCCATAGTATGAATCGGTCTAAAAACATCAGTGGCCAATTTAAAATTAACTTCATCAGTCACATTGCTAGATGGTGCGGGTATCATTATAGCTCTCAAGATTTTGAGGTTCATAGCCTTAAGAATCCTTCACTATCGGCAACCTTTCAATGGTATAGCCCTTATGCTAAAAGATCCCGTATTAGAGTGTTAAACGATCCACATCATATTTTGACAATAATAAATGAATTCGATTCCATTCTAATAGGCAAACCGGATACTCCTCCTGAATAAGCACCGGAGAAAATAGCATACCTGTTTAGATGGAGGTATGTTTGATCAATACGGTGTTTCTATCAGTCTTGCTTATACCTGAGCCAGGAGCCTGTCGGACTTAAGACAATTTCGGCCTGAAATCCAGAAAGCGCGGTCATAATTTTATGCTCGAAAGCATAAGTCCCACAGACCCTTGGCGGTAAAAATGTAAACACTCCCCCCACGTGATTAACTGAGCGGTTCCTGAATCAGGGTAATTATCATGAAAAGAATTTGCGCTTTCATCGCACTGATAATGTTGGCTAACTACGCCTTTGCAAAATTAGAAATATGGAAAGTAGTCCACAATGAGACATGGAGCAAAAGTGGCATGCTTGATGATGGCAATGAGTATGTTGTTAAACCCGTTGGTAATGGGCATTGCCTCCATTTGGAGACAATGCCTGGCAGAGTAATGGCCCATGTTGGAAATAAGCTTGGAGAGGGTATATTTGTCATTGATTTTCTGGGTAACATTTTTTGTAAGTGTGGGTATGAACATAGCTCTCAAGACTTTGAGGTTCATAGCCTCACTGATCACTCACTATCGGCAACCTTTCAATGGTATAGCCCTTATGGTAAAAAATCCCATATTAGAGCGTTAAACGATCCGCATCATATTGTGATGGCAGTAACAGGTCCAAGACCGCGGACAATTTACATCGGCAAATGGGTTGATCCTCCTGAATAAGCACCAGAGAAAATAGCGTACCTGTTTAGATGAAGGTATTTTTGATCAATACGGTGTTTCTATAAGTCTGGTTTTTGCGTAAACTGGCGGTTCGTTTGCGCGTCTACATTGTGTGTAGTGCGCAAGCCGATGGAAAATGGTCTTGTTCAAGGGTGTTGGGTTGCAGGTATATCAATAGGTTTTTCCAATCACGGTAAAAACCTTGGTAACGTCTTATGGCGCAAGATTTTAATCATAGTTAAAAGATAAAACGGGTATAAAGCTTGCTTCTGTGATTAATCATGTTGGTTGGAGGTTTAAATGTGGCAGTTGATGAAATAGTCAGACCCGTAGTAGATAGGCACAATGTCTTCGCCCCATTCTGCTAAGGGTAGACTTGTGGACGCTTTAATATACCCGTTTGACTGAGCAGCTTCTTAACCAGGAGAATCACCATGAAAAAAATTTACACTTTCATCGTACTCATCCTATTGGCTAGCTACACTTTTGCAAAAACAGAAACCTGGATGGTTCGCCACAATATGTCAACGTCAATGGACGCAAGTGGAGCAAAATATTTTGATGATGGCAATGATTATATTGTGAAACCAGTAGGTAATGGGCATTGCCTCTCTGGTGGAACAAAGCCGGATAAAACAACTATTTATGGAATACGACTTCATCAAGCTCCAACTTATGGTCAATTTAAAATGACCTTCAAAGGTGGCATTTTCGCCGGGTGTGGGTATAAACATAGCTCTCAAGATTTTGAGGTTCATAGCCTCAATAATCCCTCACTATGGGCAACATTTCAATGGTATAGCCCGTGGGCTAAATCATCCCGTATTAGAGTATTAGACGATCCGCATCATATTGTGATGGCAGTAACAGGTCCAGCTCGAAGGACAATTTACATAGGCAAATGGGTTGATCCCTCTGAATAAGCGCCAGAGAAAATAGCATACCTGTTTAGATGAAGGTATTTTTGATCAATACGGTGTTTCTATCAGTCTTTCTTATACCTGACCTGGAGGCACAGGTCTGCATTGTGCGTGAGCCAATGGCAAGTGATTCAGGTTAAGGGTGTCGGGTTGCGGATAATGCAATAAGGCTTTGCCAACTACGGTAAAAAATCTTGAAAAAGCGTTATGGTGCAAAATCTTAATCATAGTTAAAAAATAAAATGGCTATAAACACTTACACCTGTGATTAATCATGCTGAGTTGGATGTTTATAATGTGGCAGCTTACGACATATCCGGGCTAACAGTCAATTTGCACAATGGCTTTGCCTCGTTTTGTTATCGGTAAATTGCAGACGCTTCAACATGCTCCATCGAATTAACCAGGATAATTACCATGAAAAAGATTTATATTTTCATTGTACTTATAATGTTAACTAACTACACCTTTGCATCAAAAGAAATATGGTATGTAGTCCACCATGTGTCATGGGACAGAAGTCGTCAACGCTATTTTGATGATGGCAATGATTACACTGTGAAGCCCGTTGGTAATGGCTATTGCCTTTATCGTAATGGAACAACGCCGAGAAGTATAACTTTTCATAGTAGAAATTGGTCTAAGCCTGTTGGCCAGTTTAAAATTAATTACATAAGTAACATATTTTATGGTTGTGGATATAAACATAGCTCTCAAGATTTTGAGGTTCATAGCCTCAATAATCCTTCACTATCGGCAACGTTTCAGTGGTATAGCCCTTATGCTAGATCATCCCGTATTATAGTGATAAACGATCCAGATCATATTGTGACGGCAGGTCCATTCGGTTTCGTTGACATAGGTAAATAGGTTAATCCTACTGAATAAGCACTCGATGAAAAATAAAATGGCTATAAAACTTACACCTGTGATTAATCATGCTGAGTTGGATGTTTATAATGTGGCAGTTTACCAAATATCCGGGCTAGGAGCCTGTCGGACTTAAGACAATTTCGGCCTAAAATCCAGAAAGCGCGGCCAGAATTTCCGATCAATAGATCAACTATTCGCGCAAATTGATCGAAAATTCTGACTCGCTCTACTGAATTTTATGCTCGAAAGCATAAGTCCGACAGGCTCTTGGCAGTCAATTTGCGCAATGGCTTTGCCTCGTTCTGTTATGGATAAATTGCAGACGCTTCAACATGTTCCATCGAATTAACCAGGATAATTACCATGAAAAAGATTCACGCTTTCATTGCAATTATAATGTTAACTAACTACACCTTTGCATCAAAAGAAACTTGGAAAGTAGTCCACAATGCGTCATGGGACGGCACGTCGCACTATGTTGATGATGGCTATGATTATGTTGTGAAACCAGTGGGTAATGGATATTGCCTCAATTATGAGACAATGCCGAGAAATTTAACGGTCCATGCTGGAAATCCGCCCGAGACATCAGTTGGCGCATTTAGCATTGACTTCACAAGTGACATTTTTTTTAAGTGTGGGTATGAACATAGCTCTCAAGATTTTGAGGTTCATAGCCTCACTTATCCTAGAATGTCGGCAACCTTTCAATGGTATAGCCCCTATGCTAAATCATCCCGTATTAAAGTAGTAAATGATCAAGATCATATTGTGATGACGGTAAAAGACCGAGCACCAAATACAATTTACATAGGCAAATAGGTTGATCCTCCTGAATAAGCGGCAGACAAAAAATACAATAGCTGTTTAGATTGAGGTATTTATTTTTGACTATTTTTATTTAAGCTTGATGGGGCTTCTGTCTGCGCTCACAATCTTTTATGAGCTGCAACCGCTGATAAAAGATTGTGAACAACTTCCTAGCCCGGATATTTCATAAACATGCTCCTGGCCTTGCTTGCTCCTTGCGGCTCTAAGGGAGTTTTGCTCAGTCGACCCTACTCCCCGGTACGGCGC
>NZ_JAVLSP010000006.1:0-83020 GCF_031528575.1 Candidatus Sororendozoicomonas aggregata | reverse complement strand
CTCGCACTTTCTCGCACTTTCTCGCACTTTCTCGCACTTTCTCGCACTTTCTCGCACTTTCTGGATTTTAGGCCGAAATTGTCTTAAGTCCGACAGGCTTCCAAGACAATGCTAATCCTATCCTAATTCTACCGACCAAGAAACGATGTTTGCATCTTCACTGCATGGTGTATAGTTCTTTTCTCGGGTACTTTCAGTTTTTTATGCCGTTTATGAACTATATTTATCGCTCTGTGTCTGAATAGCAAAAGAAAAGCCCGATGGGAGGAGGAACCAATGCCAAAACGCCTTGATCGACTATTAGTGCCTTTTGCGGTTGCAACGCTCTCCCTGCTAGGAGGCTGCGATAAAAAGGATAATGAGTCATCCACATCGCCCAAAGCAGAAGTAGCCGGAGCACCTCAGCTACAGAATGAAACCTATGACTGTAATGCATTGGAGAACGACAACCCTCTCAAACGGAGCTGGTGTCAGGCAAAAAAACTCTTTGACCTCAACAACAGCAATCTGGGAGCTAATGCACTGGCTGAGTATGTTCGCGGATTTCGCCTGGGTATTGATGATGCTCGCCAGGCACGAGCCAGCAGCGTGGATCGGCAGAAGCCTGAAAGCCAGACAGAGAGCCTTCAAAATCAGGGCTACCGTGCTGGGTATGAGTCTGTGATTACCCAAATGGGGATCACTGAATTTAACTGTGAAAGTGACAGCGAACCCGCCAGTGAGTACCGTGAACACTGGTGTGAAGCTGCAAAATCTTTCCGAATGTCGAACACAGGGGATGATAAGAACCCGTTCCTGAGAGCACGCTATATCAACGGCTACATGGCTGGGGGCAGAGTCGCCTTGACGGTGCCCGCCTCTATGGAGTCTTTCCTCAACAACGAAACGCCTGAGGGAAAGCAACCCCCTATCAACACACCAAAGGCAGATACCCCCAGTACAGAGCTTATCTTTTATAAGGGCTTCAATGCAGGCTACAAAGCAATGGTTGCCACTATTCGGGAATCTATCAATCAGGTGATGGAACAAATGAAATCCTCCAATGATTCGGATGACCCCGATGACCCCGATGACTCCGATGACTCCGATGACTCCGATAACCCGGATAATCCCGATAACCCAGATAACCCGGATAATCCCAATAACCCCGACAACCCCTATAACCCGGATAACCCCTATAACCCGGATAACCCCAACAACCCGGATAACCCCGACAACCCTGATAACTCCTATAACCCCGATGAGCAGGGTTCGACATAAAAAGGCCAAATTTTTCACGGCCCACTTCTTCCTTGACAGGTTGCTTACCAAGAGGCCGTTTTAACAATCGTGCTACCTTGAGGTCTGCGATAAACGGGTCTAAAAAGTCGATTTTTTTCGATAGTGATGCAAGGAGCCTGTCGGACTTAAGGCAATTTCGGCCTAAAATCCAGAAAGCGCGGCCAGAATTTCCGATCAATTTACTTAAATAGGTCAACCTAAATTCCGCAGTTGAATTTTGTAAACTCCTTCTATTCCCTGTGACAGTTGGGCTTGCGCATTTTTATAACACTCCTTTTGGGTGAGTGTGCAAAATGGTTATAAACCTACGCTCGTATGGACTTTAACAAAGGTGCTGATTTCAACTGATTAATTTAGGGTCAACTATTCGCACAAATTGATCGAAAATTCTGACTCGCCCTACTGAATTTTATGCTCGAAAGCATAAGTCTGACAGGCTCCAAGTTCACTTTTCTAACGACCGTAAAAGCTAAAAAACCGGGCGGCAGAAGTAAAAACGACGAGTGAAACCTGCTATTGCGTGGCCTTGTATCGTTCCGCCGGTGTTCAGCATAGACGATGGGGAGCGTCTGCCTCATAGGAAAAAATCTCTGCCTGCCTGATATGGGCAAAAACTGACTGGCCCGGTTTCAAGGCAAGCCGGTTTTTTGCCTGTCGGCTAATCAGGGCTTGCAGGGTTTGCCGCCCAGTAGTGAGGGTGATTAATGCCTGGTGTGTGCCTGAACACTGGAGGTGGGTCACCCTTGCCAAAAGCGGCTTGTCCATACTGCACGCCTTGACTTCTTCCAGAAATAAACAGACTTCGCCCGCTGGCACCGCCAGCCTGACAGGCTGCCCAGGCGGGTACGGCGAGCAACATACCGGCAGTGTTTGCTGATCAATACGAATTAACGCCATTGCATGGTTTTTATCATAAACAACCACTTCGCCCTCCAGGACCGACAGGGCATGTTGAGTGGTGCCATAATGGTACTGGCTAAGTATTTGTCGGCAAGAACCTTTGGCAACCACCTTACCCTCGTTCAGTATCAGCAGATGGTCGGCTAATTGGGCGACCTCCTGTGGTGTGTGGCTAACTATTATCACCGGGATATGAAAATGGGTTTGCACATCACGCAGTAATGGCAGGATGTCAGCTTTTGCTGACCAATCCAGTGAGGCCAATGGTTCGTCCATCAATAGTAAAGCAGGGGCATTGAGCAATGCTCGTGCAATAGCGATCCGCTGTTTTTCCCCACCGGATAGTGTTCCAATTGAACGTTCCAGTAAATGGGAAATGCCCAGTCGCTCTATCACATCATGAAAAGCGGGGGCTTTCCGGGAAGCTTTTGCTCGCTTACGGGCAAAAGCCAGATTTTCCATCACATTCAGGTGTGGAAATAGACGGGCATCTTGAAAAATATAACCAATACCGCGCTTTTCCGGTGGAATATGAAGGCCAGCGGAGGAATCCTGCCAGTGCGTGCTTTTATATATCACCTTGCCCTGGCTACTGGGTTCCAGGCCTGCTACCGCTCGAAGCAATGAGGTTTTTCCACAGCCAGAAGCACCCATGATCGCCCAGGTACCCGTCAACGGCAGTGTTTCTTTGATAACTAAATTAAATCTGTCACGTGATAGTTTAATATCAAGTACGATGGACTGATCGCTCATAACCTTCCTTGCGCTCAATACTGTATAAAGTGACCAAAAGCACTAAAGAAAAAGTGAGTAATCCTCCAGCAATACCGTGGGCTTTGGCAAATTGCTGCGTTTCCACCGCATCAAATAAAGCAATGGATAACACTTGGGTTTCTCCGGGTATATTGCCGCCAATCATCAGCACCACCCCAAACTCACCCACAGTATGAGCAAAGCCCATACAGGCGGCCAGTAAAAAAGTACGTCGGCACAAAGGAAATACCACGGTAAAAAAACGATCAATGGGTGAAGCGCCAAGCATGGCAGAGGCTTCCAAAAGACCGGGATCGATTTGCTCAAAGGCACGCTGGAGAGGTTGTACAACAAAAGGCAAAGAATAAATGACTGAAGCGATGACCAGTCCGGTAAAGCTGAAAGCCAGGGTTGAACCGGTCATATCAAACCACAATTGCCCAAAAGGGTTCTCTGGTGAAAATGCCAGTAGAAAATAAAAGCCAAGCACTGTTGGTGGCAATACCAGAGGAACGGCAACCAGTGCTTCGAGCAGTGGTTGTAGTTTTCCTGGCAAGCCGTGCTTCATTTTGGATAACGCCCAGGCCATGGGCGTGCCTGACAGCATCAGTATGACTGTGGTGATAAACGCCAGCTTAAGGGTCAGGATGATAGCCGTGACAAGCAACTAGGAAACACTCCAGGCTTGTTGGTAGCCATGGGCTTCTATACATTTCTTGCTTTCAGGGGACAACAAAAAGTTAATAAACTGACTGGCAAGTTTCGGTTGTTCCGAGCGCTTGATAATAACCATATCTTGTCGTATAGGTTCATGAAGCGCGTCAGAAATTACTATTACGCCCTTGTGATCCATCTGGTCAACTAGCTGAGATGCCGCGACCATCCCCAGAGATGCATTGCCACTATCAACAAAACTCCAGGCTTGCTGGACATTGGAACCTTGAATAATACGGGGCAAATAGCTATGCCACAGTCCCAGTTTTTCGAGGGTTTGTTTAGCCGCAAGACCATAGGGGGCTGTATCAGGATTGGCGATGACCAGCTTTCCTTTCCACTGTTTTAAATCAGCCGGTGTCTTGAGGGTGCCGCTTTTATCCCATAGTACCAACTGACCGACGGCATAAGTATGACGGCTGTTCTTCAGCGTCAGACCTTTTTCTTCAAGCTTCAGGGGACGCAGCGCATCAGCTGACAGGAATACGTCAAAGGGAGCCCCGTGAATAATCTGATTATACAGAGTACCTGAGGAGGCAGATGACAAGTAAACAGTGTTTGATGTTCTTGCCATAAACCGCTGTGATAGCTGCTCAAGCACAGGCTTGAAGTTGGTAGCGACAGCTACACGCAGCTCAGCACTGTGAACGGTCCATGGCAGTAGGGTAATGAGCAAAAAGAGGTATCTTGTCAGCATCGTGGGTCTCCTGAGTCCCAGCGTTTCGCCGCTATCTGGTCACTGTCTCTGGCATCCAGCCAGCGGTCACCGCCGGTGGTGGTTTCTTTTTTCCAGAAAGGAGCGCGGGTTTTCAGGTAGTCCATAATAAACGCGCAGGCGGAAAAACTGTCGCTACGGTGGGCACTGGCTGTACCGACAAAAACAATCTGATCACCCGTGTGGAGTTGGCCCACACGGTGTATGACTTTAACAATGTTTAATGACCAACGCTGTTGTGCTTCATCAACAATCTTTTCAAGGGATCGCTCGGTCATTCCTGGGTAGTGCTCAAGGTACAGGCCAGTAATATTCTCGCCTGCGTTCATATCACGCACCAGACCAGTAAACGTCACGATAGCACCGGTGTTACTGTTCTGACACAGTGCCTGCTGTTCAGCAGCGGGGTCAAAATCGTCGGTTTGGATGGATATAATGATATTAGCCTCCGGTGACAGGGGGAAAGAATGCAACCTCATCCCCACTGGAAAGGCGGACATCCTTGTTTTGCAGGATATGGTTAACAGCGGTCAATGAGCGTTCTTCAGACAATACCTTGCGCCATCGCTCTCCTTTTGCGTAGAGCTGTTCACGCAGTTGTGACAGAGTCGAAGGGGCTTCATCGTCATTCAACTCCAACCGATGACAGCCAAGGCGCTCTCGGTAGTCAGCAAAAAATAGCACCGTAATCATGCAGCCCCTCCGGCAAGATAGTGACCACTGCGACCACCACTCTTTTCGAGAATACGCAGCCCATCAATGGTCATGCCTTTATCCGCTGCCTTACACATGTCGTAAACGGTGAGAACTGCTACTGATGCTGCTGTTAGTGCCTCAATTTCAACACCCGTTTTACCATTTAAACGACAACAGGTTTTTACTCGGATGCGGTTATGTACTGGCTGAAGTTCAAAATCAACACTGATATAGCTCAACATCAACGGGTGACACAGGGGAACCAGCTGAGCACACTGCTTCGCTGCCTGAATACCCGCAATACGGGCAACCACAAGTACATCACCTTTTTTCAGGCGATTATTGGTAACCAGCTCCAGCGTTTCAGGCATCATGGAAATAAAAGCTTCAGCCCGTGCTTCGCGCTCGGTGACAGGCTTTTCACCCACATCCACCATTTGTGCTTTGCCCGTATCATCGGTATGCGTTAACGTGGACATAAGCGATTAGACCTTCTTTAGTTGAGGCACAAAGTTGCAGGGGGCGTGGCGACTGTCGAGCTGTTCTTTGATCATCCCTTCCCAGGCCGTCTTGCAGGCATTGTTGGATCCGGGCATGACAAAAATAATAGTGCCATTGGCCAGGCCTGCTACGGTACGAGATTGAATGGTAGATGTGCCAATTTGCTCATAAGAAAGCTGTCTGAACAGCTCACCATAGCCCACTATTTCTTTATCAAATAAAGGCTTTATTGCCTCTGGCGTGTTGTCCCGTCCTGAAAAACCTGTACCACCGGTAATTAATACAGCCTGAGTGTCATCATCGGCAATCCAGCGTGAAATGATTTCACGGATTTTGTAAATGTCATCTTTAACAATGGCTCTCTCGGACAACTTGTGGTTAGCTGCTGTCAAGCTATCTGCCAGTAAGTCACCAGAGCTGTCAGTAGTTTCAGTGCGAGTATCAGATACGGTCAGTACGGCAATATTTAAAGGGGTGAAGAACGCAGTGGCTTTTGGGGGTGCCATGATGGTTGAATCCTTGAAGGTTTTCAGAAGGTTTTGCAGCTGTATTCTTTCCGCCTTTGCAGGTGGATGCAAGCCATTAAAAAATTATTCCCTAGGAGACTGTCGGAGAATAGGCTTCGCTACTGCGGTTGCGAGAAATTGGTCTGAAAATTCCTGCTTCTTCATCAAATAGCCCCGCTATTCTCCTCAGAAACAGAAATTTTAGACCAATTTGCTGCCACCGCAGTAGGGCAGTCTATTCTCGGACAGCCTCCTAGCCCGGATATTTCATAAACTGCCCTGAGAATTGCGCGGAACCTTGCGGTTCTAAGGGATTTTGCGAGGGAGCGCCGTACCGGGGAGTACGGTCGACTGAGCAAAACTCCCTTAGAGTCGCAAGGAGCAAGCAAGGCCAGCAGCATGTTTATGAAATATCCGGGCTAGTATTGGCGGGCATGGCCGGTATGTGAAAGCGTCTCAACTGGCAAAGATAAATTTTTACGATTAAACAACACTGTATCCGTGAGCGCAAAGGGAACAATCAGCTGTTAATGGTTGGCAGACTTTGCCATGCGCGATGACTGCCGGGATAATAACCCACCATGGCTGAGACACGCTGACTATTGATATGCAACGCGGGCTGATTGATTATGCAATGGTCGTGAATATGCTTCAAGCTATATCAACGACACCCGTCATTCCTACGGTCAGAGAGCCTTGGTTGGAGCCGAACATTATGATGAAAATGCTCGATGCGGGTGCCTGCGATGTTAAAGCACAATTTCTGTGAATGAACGATCATCTCATCTGCTATAGTAAATAGGCCGTTTTCTGAGAAGCGGCCCATAATCTTTTGTGAAAAGCGAAAAACAGGTAGTTTTCAGGGTAGTGTCAACGAAAACTATACCAGCGTTGTCCCTATGAAGGCGAAGTCGCTCTGTCGTTGTGGATTCCTGCCTTTGCAGGAATGAAGAACTGTTGGTACTTTCTGACATGCAGCTGCCCTTTTTGGTGTTTGCAGCTCACAATAAGTTTTCAAACAGTTTCTAAGCACATGCTTGGAGCCTGCCGAACTTATGCTTTCGAGCATAAAATTCAGTAGGGCGAGTCAGAATTTTCGATCAATTCGCGCGAATAGTTGACCTGTTTAAGCAAATTGATCGGAAATTCTGGCCGCGCTTTCTGGATTTTAGGCCGAAATTGTCTTAAGTCCGAGAGGCTCCTTGACAGCAATGAACCTTTGGCGGTATCAAGAAGCTGGTTTGGACAAACTGCGCCTTATTGACACTATGATGACTTTGGTGCCAACATCGGTGGCGCATAAAATAACGGACGAAAAAACCACTCGGTAGCTGTATGAATCTAAACACAGCCCAAAGTAAAAACCGCGTTATCAATAACCCACTGGGACACCCTGTGTCAGTGAATGGATTCCAGCCATTGCAGGGGGATCCTTAGTGTGTTTTTATCTAGAGCAGCCGCGATATTTAATCGGCGGTTTGTATCAACCTTATTTATCCAACGTGTCCTTTTCCGTGATAGCAAAAAAACAGGGGGCTCTCTGTGATCAGCAATGATTGGATGCTAGATAATCAGAAAGACGCATCATTTGTACCAGAGGTTCTTACCCATGAGAAAAAATAAACTATTTGTAGGTAACCTGGCTTTTTCTGCTACGGAGCCGGATCTTGAGCAGGCTTTTGGTGAGTTTGGTGCACTCGAAGAGGTCAAAGTAATCCTCGATCGTGAGACAGGCCGATCTAGGGGCTTTGCTTTTATCTCCTTTGAAAACGAGGATGATGCTGAGGCAGCCCTGACGCTGGACGGCCAGTCATTAAATGGTCGCGATATGCGCGTCAGTATTGCGACGGAGCGTCCTCGCAATAATGGCTCCCGTCGCAGCGAGGGTGGCTTCAATAAAGGTAGCCATGGCGGCAACCGCCGATTCTGACAGGCTTAAACCAAAACGCACTTGAGCTGAACTCCGTGCAACAAGGCAAAACTTTCGAGCACAGTTTCCCTTGTACAAATTCTGAAAGCTCTAGGAGGCTGACCGAGAATAGCGCCCGTAGCGAGGATGGCAGAAAATTGAGGATAAAAAGTCGGAAATTTTTAGACCAATTTGCTGCCACCGCAGTAGGGTAGTCTATTCTCGGACAGGCTCGTAGGAGCCTGTCGCTCAGGTTGTCGGCTCAATTGCACAGTGAGAAAAGGGCCAATAATTACGCCATATCCTGTGGATCGACATCCACACTCCACCGGAGATGCCGGGGGAGTTTTTGATTGTCCAGATAGGCAATCAGTCCACTGAGCGTTGTATGCAATGTCGCGCGTTGGTTGGCCTGAAGGATTAGCTGCCAGCGAAAGCGGCTTTGACGTTTTTCCATGGGAGCGGGAAGGGGGCCTAGCACCTTTAAATGGCCATTCATTGTGCTTTCAATAGCTTGCCTGGCACCTTGCAGGAAGTACTCACACGCCTGTGACAAGCCAGATTCAGCCCTGATGACCGCCATAAAGGAATAAGGGGGTAACCCCAACTGGCTCCTTTGTTCGAGCAAGGATGCCAGAAACAGAGAATAGTGATTTTGCGTCAGCAAGCGCAGGGCATCATGCTTTGGGTTGTAGGTTTGAATGATCACCTGCCCGGGTTTATGACTGCGTCCAGCACGCCCGGCTACTTGCATAATGAGCTGACCTGTCCGCTCAACTCCCCGAAAGTCCGCGCTGAGCAAACCGCCATCGGCATTTAGAATAAGAACCAGGGTAACATTGGCAAAGTGATGCCCTTTGGCCAGCATCTGCGTGCCCAGTAAAATGCAGGGAACACCTGTGTTAATGGTCTCGAGCATATGGGAAAGCGCATGCTTTGTTCGTGTGGAGTCACGGTCAATTCTAATGACCGGCGTGTCAGGAAATTGTTCGGATAACGCCTGTTCAAGACGCTCTGTTCCCTGGCCAGCAGGATGGATATTGGTGCTGTGACACTGGTTGCACTGATAGGGAATGGCTATTTGGTAGTCACAGTGATGACAGTGCATATGCGGGGGCCTGCGGTGGATGGTCATGTGTGCATCACAATGGGGACAATCAATAACTTTACCGCAGTCATGACAAATAACTGAGGGAGCATAACCCCGGCGATTGATAAAAACCATCACCTGATTGCCCTGATTCAGCTGTGCTGACAGATGGGCCAGCGAATCAGGAAGAATACCACTTTTCAGGGGTTGCTGGCGCAGGTCAAGGATGTTCAATGCCGGGGGTGTCGCCACGCCGGCACGTACCCGCAATGTTAAATGCCGGAAGCGGCCAGTGCTGGCATTGTAAAAGGACTCCAAAGACGGGGTGGCTGAACCAAGAATAACCGGACAGGCAGCTTGCTTCGCGCGGTAAATGGCCAGGTCTCGGGCGTTATAGCGAAAGGTATCTTGCTGTTTATAAGAGCTGTCATGCTCTTCGTCCACAATAATGAGACCCAGTTTGGGCAAGGGGGTAAAAATACCCGATCGGGTACTGATGACAATGCCAGCGTTTTCAGCCAATGCCTGATACCAGCCATGCAGCCGTTCACCATCGCTTAACCCGGAATGAAGGCTAATAACGGGGGTATTAAAACGCCGTTTAAAGCGACCAACGGTTTGGGGTGACAACCCTATTTCAGGAATGAGTACCAAGGTTTGGCGTCCAGCCTTTAATACGGCAGCAATGGCTTGAAGGTAGACTTCAGTCTTACCACTTCCAGTGATGCCATCGAGCAGAAAAGGTTGGTAATGATGCAGGTGGGCGAGCACATTGTTTAAAGCGTTTTGTTGTTCCGGGTTAAGGGATAAGGCGGTTTCACCTCCTTCAGTCCCATAGGTGGAAAAACACGTGGCAGCCAGCACTTTTTCTTTTTTATAGATGATATCCTTGTCAGCCAGTCCCTTGATAACCGCTCTGCTGATGCCCTGATTTAACAACTGCGCTTCTCCCAACCCAAGGGAAGGGCTGTTATTGAGCTTATGGGCTACTGCTGACTGTTTTGGTGATCGTTTTAATTGCTTTATCTGTGCCTCTGACAGCGATTCATGCAACTGCCAGTGCGTTTCGGTATTGCAAGGTAGAGGCTTACCCTGGCGTAACCCCTTAGGGAGCGCCTGCATGAATACCTCTCCCAGGCTGTGATGATAATACCGTGACGCCCACCGGCATAGCGCCAGTATAGTCGGGGTGATGACTGGCTCGTCATCAAGCACTGATATCACCGCTTTTAGCTTCTGCACGGGCACCGTGCAGCAGCTGAGAGTGGACAGGATAATTCCGATGACTTTTCTATTTCCAAATGGGATGAGTACTCTTGCCCCCGGCTTGAACCGTGACTTGTCAGTATCTTCAGCCGGCAGGTAGGTAAAAAAGTCCCGTAAGGGTGAGGGCACAGCAACCTGGACAAAAAAATCTGCCTGAGTGTCAATGACAGCGGGTGATCGTTCAGGGGCATTGGTGGACATGGATTGGAGGACTCCAGATTGACAGTTTATTTTATAGCCTCCTTTTGCCAGGGGACAACCTCTGTAAAAACCTGGTTTGTTTGGCGATAAGACTCTGGTATGATTCGCCTTCTTTTTGTCAGTTGCTGCCAGCACTGGTAAGACTTGCGTACGGTGCTTTTGCCCGAACCCCCGGGGTACGGCGTCAAAGGTGGCGGTGCGCGTTACTTTGAGGAAGACCCATGAAATCGGATATCCACCCAAAATACGAAGAGATGACGTTTACCTGCAGCTGCGGTAACAAAATCAAAACGAGTTCCACTTTGTGCAAAGACATGCATGTTGATGTGTGCTCCAAGTGTCACCCTTTTTACACTGGCACCCAGAAGGTTATGGATAGTGGCGGTCGTATTGAGCGCTTCAACAAGCGTTTCGGTAACCGTAGGTCTCACGGGTAATCGCTGGCAGAAAACGAAAAAGCACCACTGTGGGGGTGCTTTTTTTTAGCAGGCAAAATAAAAGCCTTTACTGTAAATTCAGGCATCAAAAGCGGTGTTTCCTTGAGGAGCCAGACTCCGGGAAATTAAAAGCGGTCAACCCCTCAGCGCGGGTTTAATAGAGTGATTGCTGAGGAATGAGCCCCTGGGCCAACTCTGAGTCATGCAAGAGCATTTCCCCTTCCATAATATCTGCTGCGATGGGCATCAGCTCATCTATGGTATATTGGTGTGGATAAACAAAAGAAAAAGCCAGAGGCTAATCGGAAAGAAGCGACGGTGCCTAATTCTTCTTACATATGGCGAACAAAGTGAAGGTAGCCAAAATATGGTGGCCAGATATCTTGTCTACAACTAGGAGCCTGTCCGAGAATAGACTGCGCTACTGCGGTTGTGATAAATGGGTCTAAAAATTCCTGCCTCTTCATCAAATAGCCCCGCTATTCTCCTCAGAAACAGAAATTTTTATCCTCAATTTCTGGCAATCCTCGCTAAGGGCGCTATTCTCGGTCAGGCTCCTAGGGCATGATACGTAAATTTATTAGTATTTAGAACTTTTTTGCCAACAATCAGGTGGTAAAATGGGTAGGCCAGAAAAAAAGCACTGGACACTATCGTACTCAGAAAGCTATTGGACTAGTTACTATGGCGTGATGGTAAGATTTTTAATGATTGCAATAGCAATATTATTTGTTGTGCCACGTAAGCGAAATGCAATGTGGCCTTCATGTAATGGCTTAGGGTCATCAACTTTTATAATTTCTTTACCATCTACCTTCATCCAAATGGTTTGATTTTTTTTACCAATCTCAACATGATACCACTGAGTGGTCATTAAGTTTTTATCTAGCTCCTCAAGTTCTTTTTGCACGTCTCCTTTTTGTGGGTATTTACGCACAAAAGGTTTTCTTTTGTGGGCTGCGTTATGATAAGCAAAAAAATAGCTTTCCTTTTCTTTGGCAAGCACATTCATATTACCATCATAGTCTTTTTTAAAAGTTACTTTCTTAGATGGACCTATATCTGATAAATTGATTTGAGTGACTAAAACCGATTCTGGTGTTAATGGGCGAATATCAAAGTTAAGGATGGTATTCTCATCTAAGGGGGAGGGACTGATTAGCATGACACCTGAGGAGCCTGGCTCTTCAGATAACACTACTTGATCGTTTGACTTATCGTAGGCTGAAAATCCTTTTCCTGTTAATACCCATTGACTGAGTTGCTCGTTGGGAATACTAGTTGCTAAAACTGTCTTGGATAATAACAGCGCCCCAATTAGTAAAGTTATACTTTTAAACCTTGTCATTTCGAACATCATATGAACCTTACTTCAGGTGAAAAACCAAAAACCGTATGAATCTAACTTATTGCCTGTTTTAGGTCAAACCTTAAATAAGTAGCCCAGAAACACTCTTTCCCAAGGTCACCCAACGGCGCTCTTTTCACGGTTCACTTTCAACTTGAGTTCGTTTTCAAGGTATTCGGTTATTGAGTCCAGCCCCCCCTATGTCAGCATAGTTGTCACCTCTTCTGATTTTTCCTTGAGGAGCCAGGCTCCGGGAAATTAAAAGCGGTCAACCCCTCAGCGCGGGTTTAATAGAGTGATTGCTGAGGAATGAGCCCCTGAGCCAACTCTGAGTCATGCAAGAGCATTTCCCCTTCCATAATATCTGATGCGATGGGCATCAGCTCATCTATACCACTGAGTGCCATAAGTCCCCGCACGGCACTTGAAGGGTGACACACAGCCATTATGCGCCCGAAAGTGAGTTTTTGCCGGCTGTTATAGATTACCTTCAGCCCATCACTGTTGATTGCCTCCAGTTGAGAAAAGTTCAGCAACAGGTGTTTATGGCTGTTATGGATAACGTAATCCATGGCTCTTTTCAGGATCAAAGCTGACAGGGCATCAATGCGCCCGTCAACATCCAGAAGTAAATAATTGTGGTGCTCTTCCAAACTGATACTGATTGCCATGGTTACTATCCTTTTACCGCGTTATTGCTATGGGAAGGATAATAGGGAAGGCAGGCAGGAAGGGGTATAACAAGCGGGTCAGCCCTGCTAACAGCTAACCCGGTTTTCAGACAAGTGCTACCCTGCCTGGAAATAGGTAGGTGACCCTGGCCCCACGGGCAGATTAAATACAAATACCCATACGAAGAACAGGGCACTCCAGCCAATCAAGAAGAAGATGGAATAAGGCAGCATAGCAGCAATTAACGTACCGAGTCCCAAGTTTTTCTGATAACGCAAGGCAAAGGTCAGAATCAGGCCAAAGTAGCTCATCATCGGTGTAATGATATTAGTAACAGAGTCGCCTATACGGTAAGCCGTTTGAATCACCTCGGGGGAATAACCAACCAGCATCAGCATCGGTACAAAAATCGGCGCCGTTACCGCCCACTGGGCCGATGAACTTCCCAGCGACAGGTTCACCACAGCACACATCAAGATGAAGAATATAAACAGGCCAGGGCCGGTTAAGCCAATATCTTGCAGGAACTGCGCACCTACCACGGCAAAAATAGTGCCCAGGTTTGTCATGTCAAAAAAGGCAACGAATTGTGCAGCAAAGAAAACCAGGACAATGTATGGCTGTACCCATGGTACTCATGCTTTTGCCCATGCAGTCAATCACATCACGGTCATTTTTGATGCTGCCAACGACCTTACCGTAAACAACGCCGGGAATAGCAAAGAACACCAGGATTAAAGAGACAATGCCTGTAAGGAAAGGGGAGCCTGCAACGGCGCCTGTTTCAGGGTGTCTTAACACACCCCATTGAGGCACAACAGAAAGAGCAAATAAAAGACAGATAGCCAATACTGCCAGACCAGCCATTTTTAGCCCGCGTTTCTCAACGGTGGTCAGTGTACTCACTTTGTCCTGTGAAAGGTCAACACCCGCCTCTTTTGGGTTGTATTGACCAAGGTTAGGCTCTACAAACTTGATGGTGACCCAACTGCCTAAACCAGTGATCAGGAAGGTACTTACTACCATAAAATACCAGTTTGCTTCAGGACCCACCGTATAGCCAGGGGCAATCATTTGAGCTGAAGCTTCAGTAATACCTGATAGCAGTGGGTCGATGGTTCCTAGCAGCAGGTTGGCACTATAGCCACCTGATACACCGGCAAAGGCAGCAGCCAGGCCGGCTATGGGGTGTCGTCCAAGCGAATGAAAAACCATTGCAGCCAAAGGAATCAGAACCACATAACCAAGTTCAGCGGCGGTGTTTGATAGAATACCGGCAAAGACAACAATGGCGGTGACGGTATTTTTAGAGGCATTCATGACCAGCGCCCGGATCGCGGCACTGAGTAAGCCCGAGTGCTCTGCGATACTGACCCCGATAATAGCAACAAGGACTGTGCCCAATGGCGCAAAACCGGTGAAGTTTGATACCAGGCTGGTAACAATCATCCGAAGCCCTTCACCGTTCAACAAGCTGACAACTTCAATGATGCCGTTGACTGCTCTGCCGGGAGTGCCTTCAGGTCTTGGGTCTATGGCACTGAGGCCAAAAAATGAGGCAATGCCGCTAAGGACAACAATGCCCACGGCAAACAGCGCAAATAAAGTAACAGGATGTGGCAGGAGATTTCCCAGCCATTCTATGACTCCCAGAAAGCGTTGAAAAGCACTACGTTTTTTACCATTGAAATTATTTGTGGGGATTGTTGTGTGTGATTGCGACACGGCTTTCTCCTGCATTTATAAACGACAATATATTAATTTTTTATGGTAGGTTTGATGCTGAATTTACTCACTCGCTGGGTTATTCCGATAAATCATCCTTCACCCTGCAATAGCGCATGGATTGTCAGAAGCTATTCATACACCTGATTTCAGGATAAATTTTTGTCAGGGGTTACCGTTGATAAAAGGGTGTAAACAGTTTCTTAAGAATGAGCAGACACGACGGGTTTATCCCCTGAACTCAAACCGCAGGAGGCATGGTAGCTCAAAGGGTAGTGCTTTAAAATATGGCTTTTTTCTTGGTAAATTCATATATTCAGGTGAAACACCTGATAATACTGTGTATTGAAGTACTTTGTGGCTGTTTGATTATTTTTGTTATGTTATATTTCCATGACTTGAATCATGTTTATGTCAGCTATATGAGCCTGCTTGATGGAAGCAGGCTCAGCTGTGAAGCCTATGGTGTTTTTCTGCACAGATGCTTAGAAGCTGTTCATAATCTTTTTTCTCCTTCATAATTCGGCCAATGAGACAGACCTACCCCAGTGATATCAGCCGTGAACAGTTTGAGCTGATTCTTCCGATCCTTGAAAGCGCTCGAAAAACGACCAAACCGCGCACCATCGACCTTTATGATGTGTTTTTTGCTGTGCTTTACCTACTCAAAAGCGGTTGTCAGTGGCGCATGATCCCCAAGGATTTTCCAAAATGGAGAACAGTCCACTCTTATTTTCAACAATGGAGTGAACTTTGTGACAATGAAAAAGGCAGCCTGCTTGAGCAGGCTTTAAAAAAATCAGGTTGGCGAAGCCCGGACTAAACAGGGGCGACAAGAGAAAACGAGCTTCGTTATCGTTAATGCTCAGAGCGTCAAGAATACTGCTTATGCGCTCGATAAAGGCTATGATGCTGGCAAAAAAGTATCTGGAATTAAACGCCACATTGCTGGATACACAAGGGTTGCCCCACGCAATCACTATGACTACAGCAGATGTTAATGATAGAGCCGGGGCTCTGAAAGCTTTCGAAAACAATAAGCCAGCCCTGTCAAAGGTGGAGTCTGTGTTGGTTGATGGCGATTATACAGGTCAGCCTTTCGCCAATGCTACTGAAGAAATACTGGGTGCCTCTGTACAGGTGGCAAAAAAGAGTGAACTTCATACTTTTGCAGTGATACCGCAGAGGTGGGTTGTCGAGCGCTCGTTTGCCTGGATAGAAAACTGCCGCCGTTTATGGAAAAATACTGAGCGTAAATTGAACACAAGTCTTCAATTTACGCATTTAGCCTTCTTGGTACTTTTGTTGAGAAAATTATGAACAGCTTCTTAACACACCGCATTGAGGCACAACAGAAAGAGCAAATAAAAGACAGATAGCTAATACTGTCAGACCAGCCATTTTTAGCCCGCGTTTCTCAACGGTGGTCAGTGTACTCACTTTGTCTCCAAGGTTGCCACGCAATAGTTTATCAAACTAATAGTGGTATTTATGGGTTTCATAATTCTGGTGGTAGCTCACCTTCTGATTTTTTAAATAGAGCAAAACTTTTCAGTGAGTTTGTAAATGAGCATAATGGAGAGAATAAGATATCACATAGATTGTATGGTGTCACATTTGTAAAAAATAACCAAAGAGGATATCCAGTAGATAACTCAAAAACCTACTGGAAGAAAGAGCTATTAGTATTTGCAGATCAGCTTAATTTCAAAGGTAAAATAAGTGGTTATGATCTTTATGATAAATTTAGTAGTAAAAATGAATCCGCATATGTAGAATTTAGATTAAATAACAAAAAAATTGATGTATATGTAAAGAAATGGGAGGAAGATGAAAGTTTGGGACGTAAAGAAAAGAAAAGAAAAGAGTTTTTTACCAAATGATCACAAGGTACGAAGTGGTCCTGCTCATAATATGGTTATTAGTCCATTATCTCATGTTTATTCAAGAGATTCTCCCCGAGGATTAATGAAAATACATAAGAAAAAATTGTGATAATTAATAATTTATCTATTAAGTACTGACGTCTAATAGTGAGGTATCAGAATACCTTATTATTAGACGACATTATGTAACATAATAATCTCATATATTATAATATATGAGACACCTTGTTAATAGCATGTTATTGGTACTGTTGGAAAGTGCCCTTGTTTGCAGGAAACTACAATTACATACCATATTTGGGTCTATTTTCTAGTGGTTTCTTAAGTATTTTTCTCCTGACTGAGTGAAGCGCATGAGAATAGAGATTTAACACTAACAAAGAAGAGTAGATTTTTTCTCGTACGTTTTGATCGTTATTATTTATCGATACAGCCTCGTTAAGAACATCTTCAACATTTCTAATGATTAAGTGATCAGGTATTGCAATCATACGATTGTTTTTTAACGAATTCATTCTCAGCTCTGCGATTGGATAAGCACCACTAATACCTCTAACAACCGATACAAAAAGAATTGGTTTATCAGATGCTTCTGCTGGTTCCAGCATCATTAAAAAATTTTTCAATAGTGGGGATGCAGTACCAGACCACTCTGGTGTTAATGTAATCAGAGCGTCGCTATTATATACGCTTTGACGAATAGTATTCCAATCGTTACACTTCTTTTTTTCTTTGTCATTACCATCCCACATTGGTATGTTGAGATCAACAAGATCATAAATATCAGCCTCCTGAAAACCAGCAAGAGGCACCTGCTCGGCAAAATACTGCCCAACTTTTAATGTTTGTGATTTCCGGCGCTGGGAAGAACAAATAATAGTAATTTTCATTATTATTTAATAACTCCTAATATCTTAAGAATACTAGAAGGTGTTGTTAATTGAATTTGTCCTTGGTCATGTGAGCATTTTAACCTGGTTAGAATTTTATCTAAGTATACAAGCCGATGTGGCCGACCAAAGACAGGAGTGTGAAAAGGTAAAGCAATAACAGGCCTTTTATCTCGCTCTGGTAGAAGAGATACACCCTTGATATAATCAAAAATAGACTGAGTGTAATCTTCAGCAGATAGGCTCTTTGCACATAAGCTTGGTGTATCGTTCACTTCAATATTGTATGGTACACTAAAAATCTTGTTGCCTTTAGTATCAGTTAATTGTCCAACATAGTCTGAAACAGACCAGTCAAGAGTGTATTGATAGCCTGAAGAATTAAGTGCCCATATAGTATGTTTATTACCATTAATCCAAGGTGATAACCACCCCGTTACATTTTTTTTAAAATATTTCTCTAAATATGATTTAACCTGAATAGCTTGTTTTTTTTGATCATTTGATGAAAGTTCGTGAAAGTAATCAGAATTTGATACGCCATGCCCAATAATCTCACAATTAGGTAGGTCGTTAATTAAGGGACATATATTTGCACATTGCCTTAACGCATTTGAATTAATAAGCAAACTTATTGGTAAGTTGTGTTTTAAAAAGAGAGAAAGAATATTCTCAACACCTTCTCTAAGCCCATATAATCGCCAAGCATGGTTTTTATAGTCTACTGGAAATTTATTTGTAGTAAAGCCATGCCCGTTTCCTTCTGGTTGCGTAGCTTCTACATTTAATGCAAAATACACCATCGGTATAGTTGACCCTGATGATGAAAAATTTTCAAACTCGATATGATTACCCATGTTTTTTTCCTTTGTATACCATTTCATACCATAAATCGAATACTTTCAATGACCAAATTTGGTGAAGGTTTCTTGTTGATAACTGAGAACCGTTGATAACTTTATTGCGTAGTTCACTTGCATCTACGTAGTCATGTACAATTGAATTATTCTGCAATAACGGTTCTATAAAGTATGAGAAAATATCTGGATTTCTGAAGTAGTGAAACTGGAAAGTAAACGGTTGTTTCTTTCGGTAAGAGACCTCGAAGCCCAGTTGAGATCGAAACGCATTACGCAATGGCGCTTTTCCAAAATTAGCTTGAATCTTTGTATCTGGAGAAACTCGATCACATATGGATACGTGATGCATATCTAAAAATGGAGAGCGGACTTCCAGTCCATTTTTCATGAAGATTTTGTCGAGTCGCGTTAAGTGATAGTTTTTAAGTCTTATTTTTCGCTCGTGCAATGCAATTTCTTCAATTCCAAAGCCTTCAACATTGGTACCAAAATAGGTGTTTATGCCATAGTTGGTATTTCGTAATTCCGTTGTTCGAAAAACAGATAGCGATTCCACGTATTTCTTTAATCCTTGCATAGTAAAATCACGATACCGAGCATAACCTAACCATAATTCATCGGCACCATCTCCTGTTACTAAGACACGGTGATTTTTGGAAATTTCCTTGGATAGCATCAATGAGTTCACGATTATAGGGTCTTGAACCGGTTGCTCCATAACGACTATCGACTCTTCAAGAAGATCAATGATATTGTCTGGACGTAACGTTATACAATGATGGTTGATATTACGAGATGTAGCGAACGACTGCGCCAAAGGAATTTCATCCATGCTATCACCATCATCGCTACCAATGGTATATGAAGTAAATGGTTTTTCAGTACGACTTAAGTAATCGTTGATAATACTGGAGTCCAACCCACCGCTAAGCAGCGTTGCGTAGCTTTGTACATCATGAACCCGTTCTTCAATAGCATTTTCGAGTGACTGCCTGATCATCACATCATCAACTCTTTGCATCACTGGCACTGGCAAAATAAAGCTCTTCTGAATCCGAGCTTTGGCTCCAGACCCACGTCGTGAAACAGTAACTATTCCACCAGGCTCAACCTCATAAATTCCTTTTACCATCGAGCAGGTAGCACCGACAGACTTAAATACAAAATAGTCATTGATCGCATCAATATTAAGTTTCGCTGATGGCATTAGTGTGAACAGTGATGAAATATTGGAGGAATAGAAGAGGTGGTCGCCTTGAAGTGTGTAGTATAATGGTTTTTTACCAAGGCGATCTCTTGCCAAAATGAGTTGTTCTGGTAACTCGTAGGCAATTGCAAAGGGACCATTAATAATATTTAAAGCATCTAGTAAACCAAATCTATTTATCAGTGGTAATAGGATAGCACCGTCACAATCATTAGATTTAGGTTTAATATTTAGATAATCGTTACTGAGTTTTCGAAAGTTATAAATTTCTCCATTGTATACGAGTTTTGTTTTCCCAAATAAAAATGGTTGTTTCGAATTGTTAGTATTTCCAGTAATTGCCAGTCGGCTAAATAGCATAGCACTGTTAGGCTCGATACTGACATAGGTCGAGTCAGGTCCACGGGATTCAATACCTTCCAAAAGATGTTCTCTAATGGTTGAATTGACTTTTGATAAAGAGTGAACAAGCGAAAAATAACCTGCGATTCCACACATATGTGTTCTCATTTAAATATTTAATCTTGTGCTAATAGTACTATTCACTGTTAGCAATAGTTGGCAACAATCCTGGAAGCAGTATAACTTGACAGAGGTGCGTCATTAAGCACTTGATAGTTCGCCGGTCCCATATTCTGCAAAAATATCGAATTATTAATAAGTTTATATAAATCACCATGAGCAACCAGGGATGATGGACCAAATAAAGGTAAGAACATAATAACCGCATCCCGAAATAAAGAGGTAGAGGCAACTTTAAAAGAGGTTGTCTTCTTTAATGAGAAATAGCTGCCATCTTCTAATGAGCGGGAAAATTCATCTACTAAGTTTGTAGTTTTTAACTCAACTAGGTGATATTCTTCTGAATTAGCGATATAAGGCATGCTATTTACTAAATATTGTAACAAGTAACATAACTGACCTAGTGCCAATAACCCTGGATTAAAACCTGATTCATGACTTTCCATCTTAAGTTGCTCACCTCGACCTCGAACACCTAAAAACAAGCCATTGTTAACTGTGTATTGATTCAAGTAAATAGAGTAATTCCCTGCCATCTGAAAACTATTCAATTCTAAGCGTTCAAACACTATATCTTTATCAAAACTATTGTTCTTAATGCATATAAAACTAGTACCGTTATAGTCTGGATCATCAACTAGGATATGAATATATTGCGAATTTTTAGCTCCAGTAGAAATATACTTCTTTCCATTCAAGTACAAGCCATTTATTTTATCTGTTACGATGCATGCACCACCACTTCGTTCATTGCTCCAGGCTGATGCCATAATTCCATGATTGTTGATTACGTTATGAATGACTTCACGTAGTTCTGAAGTCGTACTGTGGCGATTAAGGCGCTCACTACATTGATAGTGAAGCATATAAAGCGCTGACAAATCGATAGTTTTATACGCTAGCCTAATTAGCATATAAATACAAGCCTTACATGATAGAGAGACTATATGATTTGCATTTTTTAATCGAAAAAGGTGAACGTTAAGCGTTCGATTTAATTCATTCACTATATTGTATAAGTCGCTGCTTGTACACCTTTTTTCAGTTTTTTCTGCAGCAGCTATGACAGAATCAACAATATACTTCTCTTCTTTCGTAAAGAGTTGATAGAGTCTGTCATCTAAAATTTTTTGTACATTAAACATTCACTGTCCCTTTACTAGAGTTCGATCTAACATATGAAAAGTAAGTGTAGAGTGATATAAATCCTATGGTGATGGATGAAAAATAGGCCATGATCTGGCATGTAAAATCTATACCGTAGTTATCTACTAATAAACCAATGAGTAGTATTGCTGATTGAAAAAGGATAGTGTATGTCAGGCTGTGTATATTATAAAACATAGACAATGTCGGGCCAGTACAGTTATTTTGGATAATTGTTGTATCTAGTGGAATAATAATACCACCACTGATACGCATGACCATTAATAAAAAGATCATTAAAGGAATACTGTTACTAATCAGTGCGGAACTGAAAGACAAAGCTTGAATAAAATAGGCTACGATAAAAACTATTACCAATCGCCGTGTATTTTTAGAAAAATCGATTCGATAAACAATGGTGCTACCAATAATCAATGCAATAGCTTGAAAAAAATAGAATAATCCAAGATTATCTGCATCAGTTTGACCGCTCAGCAGCATGATCGGGATCAAAATAGTAAATGCCCCACCGACTATTCCCCAGCTCAAACCAAATAATAATACTGATTTAAGCATGGTGTTATTTTTCAAATCATTAAAAAAAATAAGATTTATACTGTTATTTGATTGTTCTATATTATTTATCTCGTCAGCTTTGTCAGATTGTAAGTACAGTAGACAGATTCCTGAAATAACGAAACTGAATGAATTGAACAGTAAGCAGGTTATAATAGAAAACTGAACTAGAAAGCTTGCACCTAATGCTGCACCAATACCCATCGATACAAACGAGCCAATGTTAAGTAATGCATTAACTTTATGACGAATACTACTATCAAATCTTATCGTAATGGTTTGAACATAAGCTGTTCTAAACGCGACTGAGAAGATACCAATGATAACGTTGAGCATAAGAATGGCATCAATATGGTCAACCACTGCAATCAGTGCTAAAACTAACAATGCTCGAGCTATATCTGCAAAAATCAGAACCTTCTTCAAACTTAATTTGGCAACTACACGCGTCACCACTGAAGATAATACTAGGCCCGGAATAGCAGATGTCAGCATCAACGCACTAACGTATATTGCAGACTCAGTGGTTTGATAGATATAGAAAATCATTGCTACCTGAAAAGCCCAGTCGCCAATGGCAGATAGGGTCACCGAAGCAAAAAGGCTACGAATATTAGTATCTTTTAGCAATGTCATGGAGCATTACACCTATCAAGTGTGAGGAACCCCTGCGCTAAGCCATCTTCGAGCAACCATGCCTGCTCGCGGAAAGCGTTAATACCAAAGCGATCAACGATGTCTCCTACGGTACAACTTTTCTGATGCACGAGATAGTCGAAAATTGTACCGGGATAGATGATGGTACATGATGACGTTTTAGGGGTATTTGGATTTTTGCAAATAATGACATCCAAACGGTCATCGAGTCGTTTTTTGTCAGGTTCTAATCCTAATAAATGGGCTGCTTCAATACCTATACACACGATATCATGCCGCTTTATAAAATGAATTTTTGTATTTGTGTCAATATGGTTTAGCTGATCAATGTTTTTAGGCGTATAGCTTTCCCAGCAGATTAGTGTGTTCTTATAACAATATTGTAGAATATCATACAAGTATTCAGGTAAAGTATATGATAATAAATATGCAGCAAAAAATTCATAGTAGCATCTAACATCACTCAGTTTCTGCAAGCTACCAGTATTATATTGAAAGCAAAATTTCATTGATAAATCTTGATAATCACAGTATCTGGAAATTTCTTCAATAAATAAACCAAACTCACCAGATCGATGATCAAGACGTTCGATAGCAATACGCTCTTGTAAAAAATTCATTGAAGATGGTACAATCGAAAACAAATAATCCCGTTCTTCATCAGTCAACTTATACTGAGACAATGCTTTATTGATATCCTCTATATACAACGAGTTGAAAGCCTTATCTCTTATCAGACGTGCAAGGATATTTTGTAATTCAGCTAGCATATTATACCACCCCTTAATTTATCAGACTTCTAGCCCAGTTCATTGAATCTCTTAAATATTCTGGTTCAGCAAGCTTTGCTGTACGAGCCTCTAACTCAAAAAATATCAATGGTTGAAGATCATTGTATTTAAGAACCTGTTCCAATCGTGACTTCAGCCATTGCTCACTTTCACGATAGGCCTTAGGAAGTTGCTTAGCTTCTTCTTGATTATTTACATAAATATGAATTTGATCAACTAGTGAGAAATCAATATTTTCTAGATATTCATCTGGATCAATTCGTGCACCATATTCAGAGCTATATGAAATGTTTGATAAACTTAAGTGCATACGACTATTTGATTCATGAAGGGTTTGGTTGAAAAATTCAACACGTTTTTTGGTTTGTGTGCCTACTAACTCATATGAATAAATTGGGTTTTCAAGTAACAATTTTGAAGACAGACAGTCGCGTAACGATAAGACGTTATTAACAATGACGTCTTTCTGTTCATCTAGTTCCGGTGGTGGAAAGAATATGCCAAAAGCATCGCCACTCGCTGCATTAAGGATAGCATGGTGTTCAGTAATAGAGAGTGGATTAATTGCGCGCTCCTGTTCCTGTAGAAGTTGCAAACCAGGCTTTTGTTTATTGCTTTTCCTCCCTAAGTCCATTACCGAAGTATGCAAACAAATCGGTTTACCTAAGTGACTGACATAATCCACCAAGCTCTGTAACTCTGTTTTAAAGTGTAAAGATAGAACTTCATATGCATCAGAAATCCCGCCACAACATTCAAACTGTTCATGAAAGTCAATATATTCTTGATGATAGTGGAGAAAGTAACCTACGCCTTTCATAGTAAATCCTTGATTTTTGCACCCACTTGGGTAGAAAATTGAATGCCTGTATTATTCTTGAATAGGCTAAAATTGATGGTATGATTCGTTACAATATTTATTATGTTATAAGCTCCCATAGTCAATTTTTTATTCAAATACTTGTAGTTTAATACAGTACATAAAGTACTCATTGGAATTGTTCGATGAGATACACCATTATAAAACAGCACACTTTTAATTTTATTTTTATACCAAAAACTCAGGAATACTTTTATCCCCATATTGACTATTGAAATTTCTTTAGCAACTGGTATTAAAGTATATAGTTCTTCTTCTGAAGTGACTGCAATGTGAAAAACTTCATTATAAGATTTTAATAAAACATTTATACATGAATTTGACAGTTTGTCCAGTGAATGTAAAGAGCATGGAGCTGTAGTTGTGTCCTCTGGACGTAATAGTTTTTCTAATTGGAGGCAGAAATTAAAATCATGTTGTGAATTAATTCTAATAAGCCAGGTGGTTTTGTTATTAGCGTTGATAAGTTGTTTTTTCTCTGTTAAAGACTTTTCATAGAGTGAATGTGTATATATGTAAGCTGCGATGGCTGCATTAGAACAATCTGCTGTTTTCAGACATATATCACCATTGCTAAGCACTTGTGTGAACCGATAATAAATACCTTTATCACCGACTTGGGTCACTTGTACGTATTTTGAATCTTGATAGTGATGAGCTACTGCAGCTATTTTCTGACTTGTTTGATTAAAGTCTTTATAACTGACTCGAAGATTGGAGGAACCTGAGTTGACAAGTTTGACATCCGGAAGTAACAACTCATCGCAGCTCTTTAAGAATGATTCTTGATTTATCATGCTCCTACCCTATATTTACCTTCTTAACTAACAACAAGTTACCTATAAACTGGATAAATCTGTCACTCTGTCACTCTGTCACTCTGTCACTCTGTCACTCTGTCACTCTGTCACTCTGTCACTCTGTCACTAAGTATTTCTGATAGTCTAAAAGACTGTATTACCATACAAAAAATTTCCTGATTGGGGGTGTAAGCCCAAACACCGGAATTTTTTGTCACGCTAGATTTAAGCCGTCATCGTTTGCGTAACGTTGAATATGTGACGGATTAAATGACACTGTTTTTGCTGTTCTGGAGCAATTTTTCAGGTGCTCCACAAACCCTCGTTTGTGTGACGGAAGGCACAGGCTGGTGCCCTAAAAAATCTGCCGTTTGGGCTTACATCCCCTGATTACCACTAATGCTACGTCATCATTCAGCGACCCCGAGTTTCTGAAGAGCTTGACACCCTTGCCACTCAGCAATGAAAAACTTTAGTGCCATTAATAAGAGATGCGAGATTTCTCGAAATCAGCCCTATTTAATAAGCTGGTCAAACGGACACTTGGTTTGTAGCTCTTCCCACCCTGCAGCCTCTTGGTTGTAGACAGACGTAGCTTCAGTGGTAATCAGGAAAAATTTAAATAATGCAGTAGGATGTGATCATCATTTATTCAACACATAACAAACGTGCCCTGATAAAACGAGCCAAAAATGTTATGATTTGGCAAGTATTTTCTGGACATTTTTCTATGGTTTTATTACCAGATCAACATTTATACTGCAGCTTTATTTTTTACAACACTTCGCTCAACAGAGTAAGACTTAATATTAGCCTTATTCTTTACGACACTCCGTTCGACAGAGTAAGACTTAATATTAGCTTTATTCTTTACGACACTACGACTTACTGAAAAAGTAGCCATATATCTACCTCCTTTTTTAATTTATTTAATAACAATATTGTTTAATAACATTGTTATGCTCGTGTACTTTATATTTTTACTTAATTATGCACAATTTTTTTTTTAAAAAAAATCATTTGGCTTGATTTATATCAATTTTCTGCATCATTTTTAATTATTTCAGAACTTGCGCATTGACAGCGCCGACAAAATATGGATCACCCGGGTATCTGGGGTTTAGGGAGTAATGGAACAAAAAACCCGGTTAAGGGTCAATATCATTAGGAGGGACGGCCGGTAAATGGGGTTAAATTCTCCACATTAACTCGCAAAGCCTTGGGAAGCCTGGAAGAATCTCTCGATTTTGATTGTTGAGAGTGAAGTGGTCCCCAGCAATCAAACAACCTGAGTAGTTAGTTAAGCTCTGATCTACCGTTCGTCAGGCTCAGGCTGCCTGCTTAAAATAGACTTGGTCGGGCGTATTGTCACCCAACCCCTGATGAGGTCGCTCGAGATTATACAACTGAAAATACTTTCTCAGCTCATCTTTCAACTGAGCAGCATTGTCAAATGCCTTCAGGTAAACACATTCGTACTTTACACTACGCCAGAGCCCCTCGACAAAGATATTATCCCGGTAACATCCTTTGCCATCCATGCTGATCTGAACGCCGTGTTCCTTAAGTACACCTGTGAAAGCGTCACTGGTGAACTGGCTACCCTGATCACTGTTAAAGATTTCTGGCACTCCATAACGATCCAGTGCCTCCTCAAGCGCATCTACGCAGAGATCAGCCTCCATGGTATTGAACAATCGCCAAGCCAATACCCGCCGACTGCAGTCCATAATGGCAACCAGATACATAAACACTCGCTCCAGGGGAATATAGGTCAGATCCGTTGCCCATACCTGATTGGAGTGACTAATGTGCAGCCCTTTCAACAGATAGGGATAAACCCTGTGACCCTGACTGGGTAGACTGGTTCTGGGCTTGAGGTAGATGGCTTCTAACCCCATTTGCCGCATCAATCGGCGAACCCGTTTGCGGTTGATTTTGTACCCCAGACCCCATAAAAACGTACACATCCTGCGTGATCCATAAAAGGGTGTTTTCAGGTATTGCTCGTCTATCAGGCGCATCAACGATAAACCCTCCGATAGATCGTTGTGTGGCTGGTAGTAGACTGCTGACCGTGACACGCCAAGTAAACGACACTGATTAATAATGTCTGGATTATTGTGCTCGACCAGAGAAAGGCGAAGACCTTTCTTCAATGATCGAGCTTTCGTGCTAATTCGTGCTATGGAACTAAAAGGCCACGCTCTACCGTCAACTGGCCTATTTGTCGATAAAGGTTATCAACCTCAAATTGATGATCCTTTTCTGGCTTGGCTCCCAGCTAGCCCTCAAGCTTCTGTTTCAGGCATTTGTTGACCATAGCTGGATTGGCTTTTCCCTTAGAGGCTTTCATGCATTGGCCCACAAAAAAACCAATCATTTTGCCGCGCTTCTCGGCAGGTGCCGCACGGTACTGTTCAACCTGTTGCGTGCAATTAGCCAGCACCTCGTCAATCATGGCGTCAATGACAGCGGTGTCGGTGACTTGCTTCAGCCCTTTTTTCTCAATCACCTCATCAGCCGACTGCCCTTCCCCTTGCCAAAGGGCTTCAAACACCTGTTTGGCAATTTTTCCAGAAAGGGTATTGTCTTTAATACGAGCCACTAAACCGCCGAGCATGGTGGCGCTGACCGGGCTGTCGTCAATGGTCAGACCGGCCTGATTCAGTGTTTTTGCCAGTTCACCCATCATCCAGTTTGCCGTCAACTTGGCATCACCAGAGACGTTGACGGCTGCCTCAAAATAGTCCGCTGTTGGCCGGTGGGCAGATAAACTATCAGCATCATAGTCGCCTAAGCCCAGCTCACTGATAAAGCGTGCTTTCCTGGCTTCGGGTAATTCCGGCATAGCCGCTTTGAGCTTGTCAATCAGACTCTCTTCAATCATTACCGGCAACAGGTCAGGGCAGGGAAAGTAGCGGTAATCGTTGGCTTCCTCCTTACTGCGCATGGAGCGGGCTTCGCCGGTGTCACCGTTGTACAGCCGGGTTTCCTGAATGACTTTACCCCCGTCCTCAATCAGGTCGATCTGACGCTCCACCTCTTTATTGATCGCTTGCTCCATAAACCGGAAGGAGTTCAGATTTTTGGTTTCTGTGCGGGTACCCAAGGCTGACTGCCCTTGAGGGCGTACGGAGATGTTAACGTCAAAACGCATGGAGCCTTGAGAAAGATCGCCATCACAAATGCCAATGGAAGACACAATGGCATGGAGTTTTTTGGCAAAGGCGACGGCTTCTTCTGGACTGCGCATATCAGGTTCAGTGACGATCTCAATCAGCGGTGTACCGGCACGGTTTAAATCGATACCGGACATGCCATGGAAGTCTTCGTGCAGACTTTTACCGGCGTCTTCTTCAAGGTGAGCGTGGTGGACGCGCACCGTTTTTGTGGTCCCATCTGCCAGGGTAATGTCAACCTTGCCAGCGCCAACAATGGGTTTTTCCAATTGTGTGGTTTGGTAGCCTTTTGGCAAGTCGGGGTAGAAATAGTTTTTACGCTCGAACACATTTTCCTGATTGATTTGGGCATCAATGGCCAGGCCAAACTGAATGGCTTTATGCACGGCATTTTCATTAAGCACCGGAAGAACACCGGGCAAGCCCAGGTCAACAGCACATGCCTGGGTGTTCGGTGCCGCACCAAAGGCGGTGGACGCGCCCGAGAAAATCTTGGTATTGGTTGCCAACTGAACGTGAATTTCCAGACCGATTACGGTTTCCCATGTCATTGTATGATCCTCAAATCAGCGCGGCGGTAGCAGGGGCCTTCAGGTGCCAGTCAGTGACCTGCTGAAAACGGTGGGCCGTATTCAGCAGGCGAGCTTCATCAAAGTGTTGTCCGATTATTTGCAAGCCAACAGGCCGATTGTCAGCAAAGCCCACCGGGATTGACATACCCGGCAGACCGGCAAGGTTGACAGACAAGGTGTAAATATCAGACAGGTACATGGCGACAGGGTCATCACATTTCTCGCCGATATTAAAAGCGGGGGTTGGTGCATTTGGGCCCATAATGATGTCGCACTCTTTAAAGGCATTAAGAAAATCATCACGGATCAAACGACGGATTTTTTGTGCTTTTATGTAGTAAGCGTCGTAGTAACCGGCAGACAATGCATAAGTGCCAACCAGTATACGTCGTTTCACTTCTTCGCCGAACCCTTCGCTACGACTGCGTTTGTAGAGGTCTTCCAGGTTTTCGGGGTTATCACAGCGGTAACCAAAACGAACACCATCAAAGCGTGACAGGTTAGAGGAAGCTTCTGCCGGGGCAATCACATAATAGGCGGCAATGGACAACTCATTATTGGGCAAGCTGATCTCTTTCACTGTTGCGCCGAGCTTTTCATACTCAGCAACAGCCTGTTGAATTTGCCGCGCCACACGGTTGTCGAGACCAGCGGTAAAATATTCTTTGGGTAACCCAATGGTCAGCCCTTCAAGGGAGTCATTCAAGGTGGCGGTATAATCAGGCACTGTTTTATCAATAGCAGTGGAGTCGCGATGATCAAAACCAGCCATGGTGTTAAGCATCAGCGCAGCATCTTCTGCTGTCTGAGCCATGGGGCCTGCCTGATCAAGGCTCGAAGCATAAGCGACAATGCCATAGCGTGATACCCGGCCATAGGTGGGTTTAATGCCGGTGATGCCGCAGTGGGATGCTGGCTGGCGAATGGAGCCGCCCGTATCAGTCCCTATTGCACCAGCAGCCAGTCTTGCTGCCACACATGCGGCTGAACCACCCGATGATCCACCGGCAATGGCAGTGGTATCCCAGGGATTTTTTACGACACCGTAATAACTGCTTTCATTAGAGGAACCCATGGCAAACTCGTCCATATTGGTCTTACCCAACATGACCGCCCCGGCATCCTGAAAATGTTGTGTGACCGTTGATTCATAGGGCGCAATAAAGTTATCCAGCATTTTTGAGCCGCAGCTGGTACGAACCCCTTTTGTACAAAATAGGTCTTTATAAGCCAGGGGTATACCGGTGAGGGCACCCGCTTCACCGTTAGCCCGTCGGGTATCAGCCGCCGCTGCCTGTTTGAGGGCGAGATCCTCAGTGACGGAAATGTAGCAATTGTAGTGTTGATCAAGCTGTTTGATGCGCCCGAGATAGCTTTGGGTAAGCTCGACACTGGAGATGTCGCCGTTGGCCAGTGCCTGGCTTTGCTCGGCAAGTGTTTTATCATACATAAGCGATGGCGGTTACCGTGAGGGTAGCAAAAGAGTAGAAGATGACTGTCAGCACCTGAACCGGAAGATTAACAGTATACCTGGCTATTCGATAACACGTGGAACCAGAAAAAGTCCCTCTTCTACAGCGGGTGCGCAACGCTGGAGCTGTTCGCGCAGGTCAGGCTCAGTAATCTCATCGGCACGCAGGCGTTGTTTAGCGTCCATAGGGTGCGCCATGGGGGGAGTGTCATCGGTGTTGACACCCTTCATCTGATCAACCAGTGTTAAAATACGGCTGATCGTATCCGTTGTGGCTTCCACATCGTGTTCACCAATAGTCAGGCGCGCCAGGTGGGCAACGTCTTCGACCTGAGACTTTTTTATGGCCATGGTATTGTCTGGAGTTAGATAAACCCTTAATCATGGGGGAATACAGAATAATTTCAAGGGGAGGATGATAGCGCAACGAGTACGATAGTTTTTATTTTCCGAATCCGAACCCACCTGATCATCTTTTGTTAATGATAAGGAGAACACCGTTAATGTGGAACAGGCATCGAGTCAGTTACGCTATTTTTGATGCTATCGTATATACTGCTGCCCTGTCTCGGCATCGGCAGGCTCCTCGGGTGTTTCATGCAGTAGGAGTGTGCTCTGCGCTTGCTTTTACTATGATAGGCTATTGATGCCATAAACGGGGATGTCTGCTGGGTAACACATCCAAAGCTGAGTGTATTTTGGTTCACTATCAGCAGGGGTGTGAAAGGCAAAAAAGACACGTTGTACAGTGGATTTGTTTAAATATAGTAGTTTGTCATTGTGAATGACGGCTATAAACGGATAACATATTCATATTTAAGCTACATTCCTGTTAGTCTTTTTATTATATTGAGCCATCGTACAACTCGGCGAATGACACCGGAGTCGTCTCTGAAGCAGTGATCGGTCAGGTGAGGTTGTTGTCGACTGGCTAAATGGACACTCCAGAGGCGCTTGAGGTTGATTCGTTCAGCCCGCTCTGGATTTTATATATTGTTAGAGTTGGCGGCAGTTACTGATAGCCTTGACTCAAGGTAAACCACAACATGTTGAAAAGGTTACGGGGTCTGTTTTCCAGCGACCTGTCGATTGATCTGGGAACGGCCAATACACTGGTCTATGTGCGCGAAAAGGGCATAGTACTGAATGAACCCTCCGTTGTTGCCATACGTAATCTGGGCACCCAGAAAAGCGTGGTGGCCGTTGGTGCCGATGCCAAACGGATGCTGGGACGTACACCCGGAAATATAACTGCCATCCGACCCATGAAAGATGGCGTTATTGCAGATTTTGATGTATGTGAGCGCATGCTCCAGCACTTCATTAACAAGGTGCACGAAAACAGCTTTATTCAGCCAAGCCCTCGGGTGCTGGTCTGTGTCCCGTGCAAGTCCACCAAGGTTGAGAAGCGGGCTATCCGTGAGTCTGTTCTTGGCGCGGGCGCCCGAGAGGTTTACCTTATTGAGGAGCCTATGGCGGCAGCGATTGGCGCGGGCCTGCCAGTGGAAGAGGCCAGCGGCTCCATGGTTGTGGATATTGGTGGTGGTACCACAGAAATAGCCATTATTTCCCTCAGCGGTGTGGTGTATTCCGAGTCTGTCCGTATTGGTGGGGATCGTTTTGATGATGCCATAGTAACCTATGTGCGCCGCAACTATGGTAGTTTGATTGGTGACGCCACAGCAGAGCGTATCAAACAGGAAATTGCCATTGCCTACCCTAGCGATGAACTGCTGGAGATTGATGTCCGCGGACGGAATCTGGCAGAAGGGATTCCCCGAAGCTTTACGCTGAACAGTAGTGAAATTCTTGATGCTTTGCAGGAGTCTTTAACAGCCATTGTACAGGCAGTTAAAAGCGCCCTGGAACAGTCCCCGCCTGAGCTGGCGTCGGATATCGCCGAACGTGGCCTGGTGCTGACCGGTGGTGGCGCCTTGTTAAAGGACCTCGACAAGCTAATTAGCGAAGAGACGGGCTTGCCGGTATTGGTGGCTGAAGACCCACTGACCTGCGTAGCCCGAGGTGGTGGACGAGCAATAGAAATGATGGATAAACATCGAATGGATCTGCTATCTACGGACTGATTTTGATGAGTCAGTGAGGTATTTATTGATCAGCGCATAAAGCAAACGTGCCGCCTTGTCCAAGCCATCAAGGACGTTTGACTTTCTGTCGCCCTGCTTTGGATGATACCTCCCGTGGTGGCTGTAACTATCCCAGGAGCAGGCTATTAAATCCATATTTAGTCAACGTCAATCGCTGGTGACAAAGAGCATACTTCTGGTGCTTTTGTCGCTGGCGCTTATTTTTTTTGACCACCGTTACCCTTACCTTTCTCATGTCAGATCATGGCTGACAGTAGCCGCGACGCCTGTTTACTGGTTGGCTGATCTCCCTTCCCAAGTAGTGGGCGCTGCCAGTGAGGCGGTGGTTTCCCATTCAGAACTACTGAAGGAAAATGCCAGGCTCAAGGCGCGCAACCTGATTCTTGAACAAAAAGTACAGAAGCTGGCCTCCCTTACCGCCCAGAATATTCGGCTGAAAGAGTTGCTGAACTCCTCTGAGCTGGTGGATGACCAGGTTGTCATTGCTGAAATTATTGGTGTAGACCCAGACCCTTTTTCTCATATTGTCATGATTAACAAAGGCAGTTTGGATGGGGCGTATGCAGGACAAGCTATTTTGGATGCCCATGGTGTCATGGGGCAGATTGTTGAAGTCAGTTCAGTCAGCAGTCGGGTTATGTTAATAACAGATACATCCAGCAGGGTGCCGGTGCAAAACAACCGCACAAACTATCGTGCTATTGCGGCTGGGACAGGGAATCCTGACCAATTGGAATTGTTACATATCCCCGATACCACTGATTTTAAAGTAGGTGACTTGCTGACCAGCTCAGGTCTCGGGCAGCGATACCCTCCTGGCTATCCTTTGGGTATCGTGCAGCAAGTGGTTCATAAGCCGGGGGAGCCTTTTGCTACGGTGCGGGTCAAACCCATGGCAGAAATCAACCGTAGTCGTTTAGTGCTGTTGGTTTTCAGAAACTTGAAGGACGAAACATTGAAGAAACAGGAAGCGAGCAAACCATGAGTATTCAAGCGCCGAATGCCCACTGGGTGGTCTGGATGTCATTGCTTGTTGCCGGGGTGCTCAGCATTCTACCCTTGCCTGCCTGGCTATCAGTAGCCCGGCCGGCCTGGGTGCCAATGGTGCTTATGTACTGGGTTTTAGCACTGCCCAATCGGTTTGGTTTGTTTTTTGCTTTTTTTACTGGATTATTGCTGGATATTTTTTCCGGTGTCGCGTTTGGCATGAACTCGGTGGGACTGGTACTTGTGGCTTCTGTGATGCTGTCTTTGCACCGGCGCCTGCGGATGTTCCCCTGGTGGCAGCAGACATTTATTGTGTTCATAATTATTAATTGTTACCAGCTCGTCAACTTATGGATTCGCAGTGTAGTGGGGCTATCAACCCCCTCCTTATGGTATTTATTGCCTTCTATTAGCAGCGCCCCGTTGTGGCCCTGGCTATTTTCCATCCTGCGTTTTTTACGTCGCTATTTCAGAGTGATCTAGAAGGGGGAGAGGAACACCATGATTTATCTTGCTTCGCAGTCCCCACGTCGTCGGCAGTTATTACGGCAGATAGGTGTCCCTTTTCAGTTACTGACCGGGGAAATTGATGAAACACCCCAGGCTGGTGAGCAAGGAAAAGAGTACGTGCTCAGGATGGCAAAACAGAAAGCACAAGCCGCCTGGGAACGGGTACAAGGGCAGCAACTGACGCCATACCCGGTACTTACGGCAGATACGTCTGTGGTATTTGGTGAAACTATTTTTGGCAAACCGGAAAACAAAGCCCATGCCTGTGATATGCTCAAAGCACTGGGGGGAAAGACCCATCAAGTGCTGACGGCAGTGGCAATGATGCAGGGTGATCAGTTTCACCCTGTTTTGTCGACGACATACGTAACGATGATGCCTATTTCAGAGGCGTTAGCGCAGAGGTATGTGGCAACGGGTGAAGCTGATGATAAAGCCGGGGCGTATGCCATCCAGGGCATGGGAGCCGCATTGGTTGTAAAGCTTGAAGGCAGCTACAGCGGTACTGTGGGCCTGCCATTACAGGAAACAACGATGTTGCTGGAAAAGTTTAACATTCCACTCTGGCAGCAGACAGTTAGCGATGAAGCAACTGTGAAGCCTGAAGGTGGTGGAAATGAAAACTATACCAGTGTCGCCCCCGCTAGGAGCCTGACCGAGAATAGCGCCCGTAGCGAGGATTGCGAGAAATTGAGGATAAAAATTTCTGCTTCTGAGGATAATAGCGAGGTTATTTGATGAAGAAGCAGGAATTTTTAGACCAATTTATCGCAACCGCAGTAGCGTAGTCTATTCTCGGTCAGGCTCCTAAGCACAATCACGGTAGGTGCTGTCTGAAATAATAATAACACCGTCCTTTGATGACGGTTAAGGTAGCCGGCTCAGTTTCGTGGTGAATCAACCCCGTCCTGAGACTTGGACACAGCGTTTTTTGGCTCCGTCCCCCGTAAAGGGTGTAACTTTCAGACAGACTCTGAATGAATATGATGTTGAAGGAAGTAAGGGGAAGGGGATGAGCGAAGAGATCCTGATGAATATCACGCCCATGGAGTCTCGGGTAGCGTTGGTAGAAAATGGCGTCCTTCAGGAGGTTTATATTGAGCGATCCTGTAGCCGGGGTATTGTTGGCAATATATACAAAGGGAAAGTCGTTCGGGTACTCCCCGGCATGCAGGCTGCTTTTGTTGACATCGGGTTGGAGCGGGCGGCGTTTATTCATGCCAGTGAAATAGCCCCGCGCAGTGACAAGGCAGCCGCTGTGGAGCAAACAGAACAACCCATTGTGGAGCTGGTTCATGAGGGACAGTCGCTGGTTGTGCAAGTGACCAAGGACCCTTTGGGCACTAAAGGCGCGCGCTTGACCACGCAGATTTCATTACCCGCCCGCTACCTGGTTTTTATGCCGCAGAATAACCATGTGGGCATTTCCCTGCGCATTGAAGATGAACAGGAACGAGACCGGTTGCGTACTCTGGTAGAACAGTGTATTGAGGAGGAAAGCCGTCAGAAGCAAGGCGGCTTCATCCTTCGCACAGCGGCAGAAGGAATTGGTGAGCACGAAGTGCGAGCCGATATTTTGTTTTTGCACCGCCTGTGGAACAGCATTGAAGAAAATATCAGGGAAAATAAAGCCCCTGCTGTCGTTTATGAGGATCTCTCTTTGCAGTTGAGAACCATGCGGGATCTGGTGAACCCGGATATTGAGAAAATACGCATCGACTCGAGGGAGACCTTTAACAAGGTTCATAAATTTGTCAAAAAGTTGGTACCTCAAGTCAATGGACGGGTGGAATACTACCCGGGAGAGCGGCCGATTTTCGATCTTTTTGGCGTTGAGGATGAAATCAATAAGGCGCTAAGCAGTAAGGTACAGCTTAAATCCGGGGGGCATCTGGTCATTGATCAAACAGAAGCAATGACCACCATTGACGTTAATACGGGTGCGTTTGTCGGGCACCGTAACCTCGAGGAAACCATCTTCAAGACAAACCTTGAGGCTGCGGTAGCAATAGCCCGACAGCTACGGTTGCGCAACCTTGGTGGCATTATTATTATCGATTTTATCGATATGGAAGATGCTGAACATCAGCGACAGGTGCAAAGAGCCTTTGATAAGGTTCTGGAAAAAGACCATGCTAAAACCAATATTACCGGTGTCAGCGATCTTGGCCTGGTGGAAATGACCCGAAAACGGACGCGCGAGTCGTTGGAAAATGTGCTGTGTGAAGCCTGTTCTACCTGTAATGGCCGTGGCACATTGAAAACCGCGGAAACCATTTGCTATGAGATTTTCCGTGAAATTTTACGGGCTGTGCGTGCGTACGAAAGTGAAGGCTATCTTGTGCTTGCCTCAGAATCCGTGATTGATCGCTTGCTGGATGAAGAATCCAGTAATGTAGCGGATCTGGAAGAATTTATTAAAAAACCGATTCGTTTTCAGGTTGAACCTATTTATAGCCAGGAACAATTTGATGTGGTGCTTGCCTGAAAATGAAACCTCTCCTGCGATGGGTAGCTCACATATTATGGCGGCTCGGTGCTGTCGCACTGGTGCTATGCCTGCTGACTGTGGCAAGCGCGCAGCTATTGCTTGCCCTGCTGCCACTGTATAAGGACTCAATAACACAGCTCTTGAGTGAGCAGCTTAACAGTTCTGTTGCTATCGGCTATCTGGATACACAGTGGCAGGGGGGGAACCCTTCTCTGGTGGTAAAAAATGTGTCGGTTACCCGTGAAAATGAAGCCAGGCCAGGTTTGTTGGTGAAGAAGGTAGACCTTTCCGTTAACCTTCGGGACAGCCTGATAAAACGGGCGCTGGTGTTTAATCATTTGTCCATCGATGGGGTTGTATTGACGGTTCGTCAGCTTGACGCTGATAGATGGTCGTTGGCGAGTTTCGCAACCCACATTGCGGGTCAGCACAATACACCGGCTAAACTGGCTGACTATCCTCGGATTTTACAATGGCTGCGCTATCAAGGTGCCATTGATATCGCTAATATAGCAGTCCATGTGAGAAGTATTAAGGGCCATGAATTATCTCTGGGAATACCCTATTTTTCCCTGGACAGTAATGATGGTATGAAACGCCTGGCTGCTCGTTTTAATTCAGGGCAAGGGGTTGTTGACATTTCCGGGAGGGGGTTGGGGACAAACACTGGCGGCGTGGGCTGGAATGGCGTTATTTCGGTCAAAGCAATAGACCTGGTTGCACTTTGCGCAATAGCCGATCGTTGTAATGATCAACTCATGACGGGGCCTTTAACGGCAGAGATGTCGTGGTACTACAATGAAGGGCAGTGGCAGATAAATGGTCATGGGGCTATTCCATCGCTGAGGTATAAAGGCGAGGATAGCGAGCACTCCCTGAAAGCCCGGTCTCGCTTTTTTATGGAAGGTACTGAAGGAACGTCATGGAAGCTTTGGGCGAATGATGTTTATCTGAAAGTGGATGCTCAGACACCATACAGGGGAAATTGGTATTTAGCGGGTATCTCTGACCGTGAATATACAATCACTGTTGCCAGTGATGTAGTGAAGTTTGAGCCAGTCAAAAAAATGCTGCTTGTTACCGGACTGCTGCCCAAAAAAACAAAATCATTTCTTGAAACACTCAATCCTCGTGGAACGGCCCGTAACTTTGTATTAAAACTCTATCCATCAAGGGAACCGTTTGATATCGACTTGTCTGCACGGCTTGACAATGTGTCTGTTGACCCCTGGCAAGATGCTCCTTTAGCTGAAAATGTGTCTGGTTGGTTAAGAACCCGGTTATCGCGGGGTTACTTTGATTTGGACAGTGAGCGGTTTGCTTTGGGTTTTCCCCGTATTTTCAGTGATACCTGGCGCTATTCAACAGCAAAAGCCCGTTTGTACTGGACTATTGCTGATGACACTTACACCCTTAAAAGTGATGAGATCCGTTTGAAGGGTGAGGAAGGTGAGCTGACCGGGCAGTTGCATCTGGATATCCCACTCCAGAACCAGCGGCCATTGAGTATGGGCCTGACGGTGGGCATTAAAAACGGTAATTCAGCAGCTAAAAAGTATATTCCCGTGCATAGCCTGTCCAATACTCTGGTGGATTGGCTGGATGACGCGATAAAAAGCGCTGACCTCAAAGAGGGGGGCTTTATCTACAACGGTGTGTTAAAGGCAACAAAAGAACCCAATGATGTCAGCTGGGGGCTTTTCTTTGATATTGGTGAGGGAGTGCTGAATTATCACAGGCAGTGGCCGACAATCAGCCATCTGTCTGGTGACATTTTTGTGAATAAAGAGCGTGTTGAGGTCAATGCCAGAAAAGCTGAAATGCTGGGCGCTAAATTGAGTAATGTCTTGGTAACCGTACCATTTCAGGATGACGTTGTCGTTTCTGTTTCCGGGGCGCTTAATGCAAAGGGCACCAGTGTTCAGCGCCTGTTAACCGAAACCCCAATTAATGAAGTCATCTCTGGAGCGGCAAAGAAATGGGAAATGACAGGAACCTTTAACAGTGAACTCCAATTGCGTATTCCTATCAATCGGCCTGAATCATCAAACGTCAGCGTTGAGGGGTATTTAAACAACTTCCAGTTGGGCTTTCCTGAATATGGTGTCAATATCAATGATATTTCTGGCACTATCAACTATACAACAACAGCCGGCTTATCAAGTGACAAGCTCAATGGGCTGTTATTTAACTATCCTGTGACAGCCTCTATCTCATCAGAAGTGAACAATAATACACTCGATGCTACCCGCGTTTCCTGGCAGGGGGAGGCTGATATTTCCTCACTCAGTCACTGGCTAAAATTTGACGCGCGAAATGTCTTGAAGGGAAAGGTGTCTTATTTGGGGAATTTGCTAATTGCGCCTGAAAACATGGCATCAACCCTTAAGCTTAAGACAGATTTGACCGGCGTCTCCATAGAACTCCCTGCTCCACTGGCAAAAAAGCATGATGAAAAGCAACCTCTCACCCTCACCTATGCGGTGAGCAAAAAAAATAGCGACATAACCTTGCATTTACAGGGGCTTGGTACTGCCTTTTTCGGACTGAATGCTGACCACTCATTGAGATACAGTACTGTACTGTTAGGGCCAAATATAAAGTCAGATACCGCTAACCCAGCAAAAAAAACGGGCGAGATATTGATCACGGGTACACTGCCAGAGCTGAATGTAATGCCTTGGTATACCCGTTTTAAGCATCTGTCTGCTGACCGGGAGGAAAAAGGGGTTTCTCCACAGGTGAAGATATCCGATTTAACCATTGGGCGGCTTCTCTATGAAGAAAGGGTGCTAGAGGATGTTCAGCTGGGGCTCGAAAACGACAAAAATGCGAAAAAATTATCAGTCAACAGCAAATCATTGGCGGGTGAATTATGGATACCGGAAGAAAAGGGAACACCTTATACCTTAGTCGTGGATCATCTGGTATTGCCCTCAAAAGCGTCTTCTGAAGGCAATGAAAAAAGCCTTCTGAACATCAGCCCGCTGACAATCCCAGAAGCGGATGTTTCGATTCGTTCGTTCACGGGAGGCTCAATGGATGCCATTTCACTTTCCTTCAAGCTCCGAAAAGAGTCCGATGGCATTATCATCAAAGATATCACCAGCAATATTGCCAATATGAGCATCACAGGCTCTATGGACTGGCGAGAAAACAAGGGCAAGCAAAGTTCCTACTTTTCTGGCGTGATCAAAGGTGAAACCATCAAGGAGTTGCAAGAGGCGCTTCATTTGCCCGTGTTTGTCCAAGGGAAGAGCAGTGAGTTCAACGCCTCACTTAACTGGTCAGGTTCACCCTTGGATATAACCTTTGCCAACATCTCCGGTGTCGTCGGAGTGAAAATGAAAGATGGAAAACTTAACAAGCTTGATGGTGGCGCGGGAGCGCTTAAATTATTTGGTCTTTTAAATACAGAGTCATTGAGCAGACGCTTAAAGCTGGATTTTTCTGACTTGTATGCATCGGGCTTGAGTTTTGATAGTCTCAAAGGCGCGTTACGTTTTGACAAGGGCCTCGTGACTTTTGACCGTCCCATTGTGATTGAGGGACCCTCGTCAAACCTCAAATTTGATGGGTTGGTGAACAGCAATAAAAATGAGCTGGATCTGAGTATGGTGATCACACTACCGGTAACGTCTAACCTGCCTATCTTCAGTTTTTTGCTGGGCGCCTCCCCACCTGTGGCGGGTATTATTTTTCTGGCCGATAAACTTATTGGTAATGAAGTGGATAAGTTGGCCAGCATGCGCTATCAGATTAAAGGCTCTTTCAGTAACCCCGATGTGGAGCTGGATCGCCTGTTCTCCAACAAAACCGTTAAGCCCAATGAATAAAATCACTGCTACCTGGCTTGGGAGAGATAACTCCCGCTGAGCCAGCCGGGTAGCGAATTTTCACTAAGAAGCAGTCTTAAAAGTCATGCTTCTACTGCGGCTACGATAAATGGGTCTAAAAAGCCGCTTTTGTTCGTCAAATAGTCCCGCTATTCTCCTCACAAAAGCGACTTTTTATCCGCCATTTCTCGCAGTCCTCGCTACGGGCAGACTTTTAAGACTGCTTCTAACATTCTGCTACTGTATGTTTGTCTTTTGACTTACCGAAGTTTTTCATCCTGAATTCAGAATGACGGTGCTTTTGGTTGTAAAAACAGGTACTGTCCCGGGGTGCTCATTACTCTTTCAACGCAGAAGACAGACAAGAATATGGAATCTATCAAGCTCACGCAATACAGTCATGGTGGTGGCTGTGGTTGTAAAATTTCCCCCTCCGTTCTGGAAACTATCTTAACCACCGAGCTTGAATTACCTGACTTCCCACGGCTTATTGTTGGAAATGCCAGTAAAGATGATGCCGCTGTATACGATCTCGGTAATGGTGAGGCTGTGATCAGCACAACCGATTTTTTTATGCCTATTGTTGATGACCCTGAAGATTTTGGTCGTATTGCCGCGACAAATGCTATCAGTGACATTTATGCCATGGGAGGCACCCCCTTGATGGCCATAGCAATACTGGGCTGGCCTGTGAATACGCTGGCACCGGAGATTGCTGCCAGGGTGATTGATGGCGGCCGTCGTACCTGTGCTGAAGCAGGTATTCCGTTAGCGGGCGGTCACAGTATTGATAGCCCTGAACCTATTTTTGGATTAGCTGTCACTGGACGTGTTTCTGTTGGGCAAATTAAGCGCAATACTATGGCAAGGCCCGGCGATAACCTTTATCTGACCAAACCCTTGGGGGTCGGCATCCTGACAACAGCTCAAAAAACCAAAAAGCTACGAGAGGAGCATAGGCATATTGCCAGAGATGCCATGTGCGCACTGAATCGCCTTGGTGAAAACCTGGGGACAATAACCGATATCCACGCTATGACAGACGTCACTGGCTTTGGCCTGCTCGGTCACCTGCTGGAGCTTTGTGAAGGGAGTCATGTCAGTGCCATACTTTATGGTGATAAATTGCCATTACTTCCGTTTGTGACGCATTATCAATCCCTGGGTTGTATTCCCGGAGGCACACAACGCAATTTTGATAGCTATGGCTTTAAAGTCGGCGGTTTGAAAGAAGAGCAGCAGCAGATTTTGTGCGATCCGCAGACCAGTGGTGGACTACTGGTTGCTGTCCCGGAAAAAGCAGAAGGCGCGTTTCATAAAGAGGCTGCCAGGTATGCCCTTAAGCTGGAAAGTATTGGCAAACTCACTGAGCAAAAAACGCCTCATCTTATTGAAGTGGTATAAAAAACAGCCCTGTACAGGGCTGTTTCCGGTAAAACGGTGGCACTAAATAGGTCTGTTGCCGTAGTCGCCGTTAGGCTTTTTCGGTGGATCTGCGGTTACATTAGTGGGAACCTCCTCAATTTTCCCACCATTTTTTAAAAACTCTTCAATTTGGTTATTCAGGCTTTGCCTTAGTTTTTTACGGGATTCGACGGTTCTCTCTTCAGCCGGCTCATCACGGCTGCCAAGATAACCGATATCCACACCGTCAAAACCAGTTGCTTTTGTAGGCTTTCTCCGTGCCATAGCTGTTTCCTCTTATTTCTGGTCTTTGGAGGCTTTGCTCCAACCTTATTATTAGACTTACGTTTCAGTTCTTATAGTTATAGTTCAACGTATGTAAAATGCCAGGAGCCTCTCGGGCTTAAGCTTTCGAGCATAAAATTCAGTAGGGTGAGTCAGATTTTTCGATGGATTTGTGCGAATAGTTAACCTATTTAAGCAAATTCATCGGAAAATATGGCCGCTCTTTCTGGATTTCAGGCCGAAATTGTCTTAAGTCTGACAGGCTCCTAGCTCAGACCACCTCCCTGACGTTACGTAATAAGAAAATCAATGAACCGTATAATTACCTATATACAACCCTTTGTAAAGTAGAAGATTGATTTTATTTTCTTCTCAAAATACCGTGATAATAGTCGGCTTTGGCGAGAGCGTACTTTAATAAAAAAACCGTTTCCTGCCGATAAGTGCTTTATACGACAACTCCTTGCAGAGATGTGCTTACCACCGGCTTTATCCTGAAACCTATTCAGCGCAGAACCCTTGCCATAATTATGACAGCGAGCCTTTTTCCCGGGGGGTCAAACGTCAACGATGCTTTTATCAAATAGCGCAGGGTCAAAACCCCCACCAGAGCGTTAGCTTGGTGGAGGAAACAGCCGCAGGCATTGCCAAGCTCTGCCTCGAAGGTTGTGTTGTTGCTTAGGTGGTGTTCATTAGCCACCTAAAGCATGTAGAGCGAAGCAACATCCTTATTGACTGATAAAGCCGGTCTGGAAGTATACCCTTATACCTTCCGGGCGGATGAGGGACGTGTACCTACTTATGCCAAAAACTTTGATGATATGCTGGATATCTTTCTGAATAAAGTGGATGTTGATGGTCTGTTTACTGATTTTCCTGATCGGGCAGTGAATTTTATACGGCACCAGGACGGTCCATTTCAATGGAGGCGATCATTATGATATCAGGCAGTTGGTGGCTATTTTCTGATATCAGAGTAGACCCTTTCTGTTCTGTCAACACGGCAATTTATTGTATTAATCAGAAAGAACACCCGGCACATTACACCCAACCCAAGCAGGCCAATAGATTTATTTGAAAAACGGCTCGCTAAAAAAAATTGGTTAGAAACCTAGCCAAAGCTTAAAGTCATCAAAAAAACTTCGTAATTTTTGGCGGCTTTTCGTCTTTTCTAATTTTGTTTCGTCTTATAGGGTGAGAATTAAACAAAATGATTAGGATTAAAGATGCTTAAAGTTGTTAGTTTTAAAATCTGCCCTTTTGTACAGCGTGTAACCGCTTTGCTTGCAGCTAAAAATATTGCCTTCGATGTTGAATACATCAGCTTGGGTGACAAGCCACAATGGTTTTTGGATATTTCACCTAACGCGCAGGTTCCTTTACTGGTCACGGAAAATGGCACAGCGCTTTTTGAATCGGATGCGATAATCGAATATATCGAAGAAGTTTATCCTAAGCTTGAAAATGGGGTTTCGTTTGAACAAAAGGCGTTAGACAGAGCGTGGAGTTATTTGGCTACCAAGCATTATTTAACTCAATGCTCGGTAATGCGTAGTCCAGATCAAATAACGTTTGATGAGCGTAACAAAAAGTTGAGCAAAGCTTTCGCAACCGTTGAGAAGCAGTTGCGCGAAGGACCTTTTTTTAAAGGCGCACAATTGTCGTTGGCCGATATTGCCTGGCTACCTTTATTACATCGCGCGCAAATCATAAAAGATAAATCAGGCTATGACTTCTTCACGAACTTACCAAAAGTAAAAGCATGGCAAGAAAACTTGATGAATACAGGTTTAACTCATAAATCAATCTCAGAAGATTTCGAGTCCAAATTTAGTGACTTTTATCTGTCTGAATCAACTTGGCTTGGTAATGGTTTTAACGATTGCTATGCAACGGTTGATCGATGTAAAATCGCCAGTTGCTGTTAAAGTATATATTTTCGGCTAGAGCGTCATTCTGGTAACCTCTAGCCTATTCACATTTATGCAGTCTATAGTTGTTACATTATGAAAATTGAAGACATTTGGCAGCAATATCGTGGCTTATTGCTTAAGTTTCTATCATCTAAGGTTAGCAATCAGGCTGATGTTGATGATTTATTGCAGACCATTTTAATCAAAGTGCATAAGGGCCTAGCCTCGTTAAGTGATGCCACTAGCCTCAAGCCTTGGCTAATGCAAATAGCTAATCACGCCATTATTGACTTTTATCGCCAACAAGCGAGTCAAAAACCGTTATCCGCCACTAATCTTTGGTATGAGAATGACGCCGAAAAAGAACATGAGTTGGCAAAATGTGTGAAACCCTTTATCGACTGCCTTGATTCTGAATCTGCACACCTGCTATGGCAAGCAGACATAGAAGGTGTCTCGCAAAAACAACTCGCTGAAAAACACAGTATGAATTATTCCACCTTAAAATCACGAGTTCAAAAAGCACGTAAGGATCTAAAAGCTTTGTTCGATCAATGTTGTCAGTTTGAGTTAGATGCGTTAGGCAACGCCATAGGTTGCACCATGAAAGCGGATAGCTGTAGTTCCTGTTAGTTGCCCCAATTATTTTTTACAATGTATTGTTTTTGTTGAAACTTTTAAAACTTACGTCGGTCGTAGATAAAGCAAAACATTTTAATTTTGAGTATTAGGGAGCCCCAATGAAAAGGAATTCTTTATTTCTAAGTCTCGCTTTGGGTTGGACTTTGGCAGGTTGCGCTACCACATCGAATACATCAACCTCGGAATCAAACCGTAATAGTCATGGTATTAACATGACGTCACCCATGCTGCTCTGGTGTCGCCTCCAGTGAATTCATATACCCTGAGAATCTTCATTTATACAATCGGTATGTTAATCTCTAACGCTTAAGTTAACCGACCTCCGGCATAGCCGGAGGCTTATCAGATTACGCCCTATAAGGGCTTTCATTGCGCCCAAGGGCGCTTACCAATCAAGATCATACTGCTCTCTATTCGCATCATTCTTTTCTTGATCCCGAATATATCTCCTAACCATATCTTCATCGAGCCCTACCGTTGAGACAAAGTAACCTCTTGCCCAAAAGTGCTCACCACTGAAGTTACGCTGCTTTCCTTTGACGTTTTTTGCAATTTCTATTGCACATTTTTCCTTCAGATAACTAGCAATATGGGATACCGGATATTTTGGCGAAATACTAACGCACATATGAATGTGATCAGACATCAAGTGCCCTTCCAGAATCTTGCAGTTTTTCCTTCTGGCAAGCTCATGGAAAATTTCTTCAGGAAACTTACGCAAATTTCCATATATCACCTTTCGTCTTCTCTTTGGGATAAAGACAATGTGGTACTTACAATCCCAACGAGTATGGGCCAAACTCTTGTAGTCTCTCATAGATTTACCTTCAATTTTCTTGGTCGGAAACTGAAAGGTAGTTATTGTCGCTACGGTTAAACCTATGAGAGTCTCCCCGGCATAGCCGGGGGTTTATCAGTGATTAATTAAAGAATATATCGAGAACCAGGACCAGCCCTGGACGGGCTGAACGAAATTCACCTTCCGCCTGGCTCGGCAGGAGTACTCTTTCGGAAACCAATAGCGTTTTATAAACTCATACCAATCGTTTTTCTAAAATAGGTCAACTATTCGCACAAATTGATCGAAAATTCTGACTCGCCCTACTGAATTTTATGCTCGAAAGCATAAGTCCGACAAGCTCCTGAAATAGACTACTGGTATAAGAGCACAGCTATGCAGAAGGCTATTTTATTGTTATTAATGACTCTTTATGCTTGGGCGAAACGGATAGGGCCGCGATTAATGTAATGAACGCGCCTGTTGTCAAAATGTAAAAAGGCGCCATATCAGTCAGTTGCAGTAGTTTATTCTGAACCATCGGCCCGAGACCGCAGAATAAGGCAAAACCCAAATTGTATGAGACAGCCAGCCCCGAATAGCGAACTTCAGTGGGAAATAACTCTAAAATCGCACAAGCAAAGGAGCATAAAACAATGCTGGATGTTAAGGAGAGTCCAATAACAAAGAACCAAATGGCCCCCTCAATATTTTGAACCAGCATATATTGGGCTAAAAAACCCACCGGAATAACCAGGCTTGTTCCCACAATCACCAAAAAACGGCGTCCCCATCTGTCTGAAATCTGACCAATAAACAATGACATTAATGTGCAAATCAATGAGAATAAGGCCGTTACCCAAAAAGCAGAGGTAATATGCATCTTAAAGGCCGGCGTAACATCAAGGTAGACTGGCAACATAAGTTGAACAGCGCTCATAGCCCCAGTGACAGCGGTGATACCTACGCCAAGGATCATTGCTTTTTTGTAGTTTAAAAACAAGGTGAGAACAGGAACCCGCTGCTTTTTAACCAGCTTGAGCATCTCTATAAACACCGGGGTTTCTATGGTTCTTTTACGCAACTCATAGCCAACCACTCCCAATACGCAACCTGCGAAAAAGGGAATCCGCCATCCCCAGTTTACAATTTCATCATGTGTCAACACGGTGGTTAACAGAGCACCTGCGACAGCGCCCATGATGACACCCACCTCACAGCCAGCACAGATACGGGCAGTCACCAGCCCTCTTTGCCTTTTATCAACATGTTCAGCCACAAAAATATAAGCCGCTGGCACTTCGCCTCCAAAAGACATCCCCTGTACAATACGAAAAAATGCTAACAGGAGCGGCGCAGCGATGCCGATAGCGTGCCACCCCGGCAACAAGGCAATGCCAAGGGTCGCACCGGTCATACATATCAGAGAAACAATAAAAAGACTGCGGCGACCTATTTTGTCGCCAAAGTGACTAAAAACTACACCTCCGACAGGTCGGGCCACATAACTGACAGCAAAAATCACCAGAACCGACATCATGCCGCCAAGACCTGACTCAGGAGGGAAAAAAACTTCGGCTAAATAGCTGGAAAAGTGAAGAAAGATAGCAAAATCAAACAGCTCAAATGCTCCACCAATGGCGGTTATAAAAATTAAATGTTTAAATTGCTTACTCATAACGAGACAGACTGACACAGTGATTCTTTCTTATTAAAAATGAAAATAGACGGGACAAGCATTTTTGCTAGAACTTTTTGGCATGAATCTGCCTAAACTCAGATGAAATAACTTCATTAAGTCGCCTAATAAAGTAAAAAAAGCATCTGGTTAAGGTTTTTTTAAAAGTGACTGTTAAAGCCCTATATGGACTGGTGCCGTGAAGCATGTGCAATCGTTGATTCTTTCAGCGAGGGCCAGGAGCCTGACCGAGAATAGCGCCCTTAGCGAGGTTTGCGAGAAATTAAGGATAAAAATGTCTGTTTCTGAGGAGAATAGCGGGGCTATTTGATGAAGAAGCAGGAATTTTTAGACCAATTTATCGCAACCGCAGTAGCGCAATCTATTCTCGGTCAGGCTCCTGGAGTAATGACAGCCCTCTACGGGCTGTTTGCTATCCATCTCCACCCAAACGGCAACGCTACGCAATGCCGCTATGGATGGAGAATTCCGCAATGTTCGTTAAAATCCAATGGAGTGGGTGTTGCGTGATTCGAAAGACGCCCACTCAAGGGCGTTACGTTTAGCCAACTGCATGGAGATAAATCTGCACCTTGGTCTTACCGTAATCAACATTGCCGCTGTTGTCGATGGTAATGGTGCGGCTGAGAGAAACGCGTGACTGGCCGTCATACTCAAGCACCTCACCACTGTCTTCCCTGAGAAAGGTTGGGCGAGAGTTCATGTTATAGATAATGCGGGCGCTGTTTTTGTCACGTATTATATCAATGGCCTGCTCCGGGTTCTGCCTGGACAATGTGCCCCAGTCAGGCATTTTTTTCTTCAGTGTGGCATGAAGACTGAAATACATATGATTCAGCTCGGTCTGGTTGATATGGCTGAATATCTGCATCCGGGTGTCAATAGGGAGATCATCAAGGTTGTTGATAATCTGGTCTTCTATTGCCTGACGAACCTCTTTGGCAGCCGCTTCTCCCTCATAAGCCGCCTTGCCATGTTCAATGCACAGCGCGCTGTTGTCAAAACAGATACCGCTGCCATTATGGATACGTATTATGTTTCTGGTCAAATCGACCCTGGTCTGGTCTGGCATTACCAGCAGGCCTTTCTCATTCCAATTGGCCTTCATAGCTGCAATATCGTCATCATGATAGCCCTTGCTTAAGGTTCGCATTTTCTCTTCAATCTCACCAGGTATCTCCAAGTCGTCAAAGATATAGTCTGGAGCACGCATGATGGCGATGATCTTGTCATTTACCTTATCCGCCATCTCACTGAGAAACTGACAGTTGGTATTAGGGTTGGAACAGGTAAAGCCTTTGTGAACCGGTGGCATTTGTGCCAATTGCTCTTGAAGGTAGCCGTGTATCAAAGCGAGCTCCCTGGTGGCATAGGGTGGATTCCCCATCATCTGTAGCCTGTCCATGTAGTTATTGAGCAAGGTTTCAATATGTTGGCACTGCCCCTTGTTATTACGGGCGCTCACGGCCAGTCTCTGGGCGGCAATCTGGATATCAACTTCGAGAATTGCCAGTTGATCCGCATGACTCGGCTGTCGGCCCTGGCTGAGACTGCCCCCCCCCTGTGCCGGGGCTGCGGCAATTTGACGCTGCGCCAGAGGAGAAAATGTTTGCTCAGCGGACGACTCACGCTCCGCTTTAGTGGCAGTGGGTTGAACCGCATCGGCTGGCAGTTGGGAAACTCGATCTGAACGGGTGTTTTGGGGCTTCTCCGGGGTGTTATTGTCTGCCGGGCTATTTGAATGAGCAGCTGGCTGAGCTGCGCCGGAACTCCCTGTTATCTTACTCACTGGCTTCGTCCTTGAGCTTTGTCGGGTATTTTCTTAAGTATAGGAAATTTACCCGTGAGTTTTGCAATGAATCTTGACAATCAGACAGCAGCGTATGCCTTGATCCGTAACACATTGGATAAAGCTATTTCCAGGCTGGTTTTATGCCTTGCTGGGATGCTCTTACTATCTACGTCAGCACCTTGCCGATAGCCCTTGCTTTTTACATGACGCAAGAACAACGCCCAAATCATCATTTTTTTCAAAAACAAGATTTCTTATAGTATCAAGAATAATTTTCATGAATTAGCATTGCCAATTTTTCAATTTTAGTGAATTAATTTAAAGGGTAGATGTGACGAAAATTTATTTGTTTTTTGTGTAAAAAAAATGCTTGTTTTTTGTGATCGGTGGTCAACTTATAGACTATACTCACTCGGTCATTATATATGTGAGATAGTATTATGCTTTGCCTATACAAACAACCCAGGGTGCTATTCAAACTCTTTTGTTTGCTTTTTGGTTTTCTTTCCATTGCACCTTCCTACGCAACCTATACAATAGAAAATGAACACACGTTAAGGGACGAACTCAAAAAGGCTTTAGAAGAGCCTTCCAGGAAATTTAATGAGACTGTAGAAGATGAGTCCAAACTTGTTGATCTTGATAATGAAATCAACAAAATAATTAAAAATCTTGATAATGTAATGGCTGAAATCAGTAAGGCTGAAGAAGAAAAAAATCCTTTTTTAACAGCCAGGTTGAAGGCCTATGACCGGCCCCAGGCGTTAATAGCCGAATTGTGTATTGCCGGGCTCTCTAACCCAAAAAATCGGGACAAAAATCCAGATATTGTTCATTCAAAAATAAGGGGTGAATACGCAGGTACAATCGGATTTATTGTCTCTAGGCTTCTGACTGATGCTGAAAAAGAGACGATCATACCGAAAGACTGCCCTGATATATGGTTTTTTGATGCTAATGATATCCAGCAGAGGTACAGTCTTCATACACAACTGACTTATTGGGGGCTAACCGGGCCTTCACTTCCCACCAGTAACGCTGTTCCCGAACTGGAGACGAAAACGGTGAAGGGCGAAAATTGGATTTCAAAGCAGAGCTTTGAAAATGCTGTAGCGCGTGTTGTAGAATCCCTTGAAACAGGTGATGGAGAGACAATACGGGAGGAGGATAAGAGAGATGATTTTGAAAAACAAATGAAAGTCAACAGCACGCCTCTCTATGAAATAACTGAATGGCTACCAGAAAAAAGCAAGCTATCAATTGAACTGGTAAAACATGATATGAACATCTGCGATTACTGGGATGAAGATGACTATCTACATCCTGACCTGATGTTAGCTCTTTTAAACTGGCCGAAGAAGGAGAACAACTATAAATCACAGGCAACCTTGATAACATGTGTCATTGCCGTGAAGTTGACTGGTCGTTCATTATTCCAAGTAAAATCTACTCAAAATTTTCAAACCATGGGTGTGAATAGGGAAACGGCTACATACGATGAAAGTGAAGAGAATAAAAACAACCACCCATATATGATTGCTTTGTGTTTACACAATCTAGAGAAACTAAGGAAACATGAAACGAAAGGAGCAAAAACGCAGGAAACGAAAGAAGCAAAAACGCAGGAAACAGGCTTGTAGATAGTTCTGTGTAAACGTCACTGATTATTTTCGCCTTGATCGGGGCTGGAAACTTAATTTCTAACAGGCTTATGGTTGCTTTCCAGCTCTGATCGACTTAGGTTACTTTTGCCTGAGCATTATTACTTTCTGCTGCTCAAGGGGTGGTGTCTGTCTACTGAAGCCACCAAAAGCCTGTTCTTTCTGTTTACCGTGCTGCCTCGTTTCTGGAAGTGCTGTTTTGCTAAACAAGGTGTCTTAATTCATTCGACCCGACCATTTTACTATCAGGCGAAATTATTGGTTGTGGTGTAGACTCTTTGTTTAAGGTGGGTTCATCTCAAGCATTCTATGACGCTATTGTGAGAAATTCCTTCAGATTATCCATTAAGTTCCCAGGGTGTGGTTACTTATGCTCGGTTATAAGGCACCGTCAGAACGTATTTTTGTGGGGGATTTAAAAGAAGGTGATGTGATCATTTCCCACCGATCTGAAAAAGCTATGTCTGACAGTGTTATATATGGGCATTCAGCACTTGTAGCCAGAATAGAGGAAGATGTTAGCACCCATATGCCCTCAGCATTGGTATTGGAAATTGATCGTCAGCATGGGCTTCACAGATCGGTACTGGCCACCTCAAACCTGGAACCCGGTCGCGCGCAGATTCATCAGAGGGTTTATCGCTTTAAAGATTTTAACGTTGCGTCACGGGCTGTGACTGTAGGCACAGTTTGGCTTTCGCGTTGTCATGGATTTCAGCGAGGGGAAAGGCAAAAGATAAGTATCTTCGGCCAGCAGCGCGAAAAAATGGTGGATGGTGTTGATGTGTACACATCGGGTGTCTACAGCATTACATCATTGCCTATGGTCTATTTTGGTAATGCTTGTTATGGGGCGTCGGCTCGTTCATACGCAAGAAAGCTTAACTTTCAATACATGCTCCAGGGCGATATCCCTCAGGAGTTAACAGCCAGTGCAACATCATTATTTACGGGTGTTACCTGCACTTACCTGCCTATTGCCGTTTACCAGGCTGTTTTAGGGGAATCTGGCAGTAGCATTAATATGGCAGTCGACGCCAGAAGGGCATTACCAAGTGATTTGGCACAATACCTGGATGCTAACGAAAATTGGCAATTCCTTGGTTTATTAACCAAGATCTAGGAGCCTGACCGAGAATAGCGCCCGTAGCGAGGATTACGAGAAATTGAGGATAAAAATTTCTGCTTCTGAGGATAATAGTGGGGCTATTTGATGAAGAAGCAGGAATTTTTAGACCAATTTATCGCAACCGCAGTAGGGCAGTCTATTCTCGGACAGGCTCCTAAGAGCCTGTCGGGCTTAAGTACTTGCCGGAGCCTGATAGGTTACCCATAACACCATATTCCCCGGGCAGGCAGAGCCTAATGCAGCCTGCATAACATCTTTAACGCGCAAGCTGCCAGAGCGGCTCAAAAAGACATCATCAAGTAATCCTTTTTCAAGAATCCAGCTGGGAACCGTATTGATTTTCGGGTCGTAAAGCGCCAGGGGAAAGGTTAAATCCCTTGGTAGCAGAGGCCTCTTTTGCGTCAGGGCACTCTGGCACCTGGTCACCATAGCGAGAGCCATATGTTGGCGTTTACGAATATAGCCAACGGCTTCCCGCTGATAGCGCTCTTCATAGGGACTCATCATTTCTTTATAGCGGCTTTCCACGCAACGGTCATAAGCGCTGAAGACATCGTCAAAATCTGTGCCTGCCTCTTTGCAGACCACCTCTACGGTTGACTTATGATCCTCACTGATTTCATCATACCAGCTGGCTACTGGACCGAGCTCAACCTCAGCTTCCTGATTGGCCACAAACAGCAGGTTCTCTTCTGCTGAGAAGCAAAGGGCCGCGTCATCATCTCTTGGGATAGCGAGGGATTTCAGGTTGGCGACGATGGCTAGCTGGCGATCACGCTCTGCCCGCGACTGCTGGCAAAAGAGCGAGGCTTCCACAGAAGTCTCAAGCGGCTCTTCCTCTTCGGAGGCAGCTTCAACATCGGGCAGGTCAAAAGGGTTAATGGGTTCACCTGCTGGCACGTAGTCCTGCTCTGTAAGGGCAAGGGGACCGGTCACAGGCAGTGCCAAAAGGCACCAGAGAAGGGTTTTTCTCGCAATCGACATATTCCGCTCCCTTGAACATATCAAATCCGATGAAATTCTTTCTATGTATACCACTGTGCAGGCAGCTAGGAAAGGGGGGGGAGTGGGATGGACGAGCTTTGGATGATGTTGTTAATACGCCAGTGTTTGACACCCCAGTGGATAATTTCTTCGACAGAACAGTGATTTAGCGAGATATCCAGGTCAACTCCAATAACGTTCATCGCCTTGATTAATAAAGGACGGGGTTCATCCAATGGCAGTGGGGCAGCATGGTTTTGCTTGCTCAATTTTTCACCGGTGTTGTTTGCGGTTATCACTGGCACATGGGCATAGGCTGGCTGTCTATAGCCAAGAACAGACTGTAGGTATAGTTGTTTTGATGTGGAGTCCATCAGGTCGTACCCTCGTACAACATGGGAAATTTTTTGAAAGGCGTCGTCGACGCAGACGGCCAGCTGGTAAGCATAAAGGTTATCTTTACGCCTCAGAATGAAGTCTCCCAGTGCACTAAGCTGCTGTTCTTGTCTGCCCTGAATACGATCTTCAAATACGACAGGTTGATCTGGACATTGCAGGCGCAAGGAATAAGGCCCTTGAGGCATTGATGTTTTGCTGCGGCAGTAACCAGGGTAAACACCGGCAAGCCCGGCCAGTCGTTTGCGGGTGCAAGTACAAGGGTAGAGCAACCCCTGCTTAAGTAAGCGCTCAAGCTCATGCTGATAGGCACCTGTGCGCAAGCTTTGATAAAGGACTTCACCATCCCAGATCATCCCGTAGTTTTCAAGTGCCTTCAGGATCAATAAAGCTGAACCTGGCTGCTCCCGTGGTGGGTCAATGTCTTCTATTCGAACCAGCCATTGCCCTTGATGGGCGCGTGCATCAAGATAACTGGCCAAAGCGGTGACCAGAGAGCCAAAGTGAAGGGGTCCTGAAGGTGAGGGCGCAAAACGGCCTGTGTAAGGAGGTGTCACATCCATGGAAGGGTATTCTGAGTTCTGAAGAGTCGAACGGTGGTGGCAGCGAGCTTCGACAGGCTCAGCCCGAACGGCAAAACCGGGAAGTTATTGTCAGACTCACAGCGCCACAGGCTCCCCAGAAAATCGAAAAACAGGCAGCTTTTCTTATCAGTTTCGTTTTTCACAAAAGATCATCAATAGCTTTTTAGTGCAGGTTACGCTTTATTATCCATGCAGATTTCATCCCCGCTACTACTGTGAAGGAAGGGGCCACGCTCTGGTTGATTCCCCCTTTGTGGATATAAATGCCCATGGAGCCGGAAGCGCCTGATCAGGAACCCAACTGTTTTTCCTTGATTTCAGCCAGCGTTTTGCAGTCAATGCATAAGGTGGCTGTTGGTCGGGCTTCCAGACGACGGATGCCAATTTCTACGCCACAGCTATCACAGAAACCATAGTCACCCTCTTCAATACGGCTGAGAGTTTCATTGATTTTTTTGATGAGTTTACGCTCACGGTCGCGGGTACGCAGCTCCAGACTGAACTCTTCTTCCTGGCTGGCACGGTCGGCAGGGTCAGGGAAATTAGCCGCTTCATCCTGCATGTGGTTCACGGTTCTATCCACTTCTTCCATGAGTTCCCGCTTCCAGTTTTGCAGGATCTGGGTAAAGTGCACAATTTGCTGATCGCTCATGTACTCCTCTCCCTTCGATTCTTCGTAAGGGGTAAAGGATCTGAGCAGGTTTTTTTGCTCTGCTTTATTTTGTGCTGACATGATTACAGCCTCATCACCTTCTCAAAAATGTGCCATGACGTATACTGACATGGCTACGCCATCCGCCTTCCGGAACCCCGGTAGCTTGGAAACTGAGGTCAATACTTCGGGTGCCTGGTGACGAACAAAAGCCTGGCACATGCCTCCCGCTTTCCTCATAGAGGCGCAGAAACTACCAAAACCTGCGACAAGACGCCACACTATTTTATGGATTTTATGATAGTATCCGCAAAGCATCTCCTGAAAAGACGATAATGCTTGATTTTGCACCGTAAACCGTCTTTCAGCCACCATTTGGCGATAGCTGCGTGCTATAGGCCAAACTACCATCATAAAATCTCACGGTAGAATAGCAAAGTGTAAATTCATAAAATTTGACCATGATTTATAAATCCCCCCTCCAGCAAGGTCGGCTAATTAGCCGCTACAAGCGTTTTATGGCTGATATTGAGCGTCCTGATGGCAGTCAGATCACTCTCCACTGTCCAAATACCGGCTCCATGAAAAATTGTCTTTATCCCGGGCAAAGGGTCTGGTATTCAGACTCTGGCAATGGGAAAAGAAAGTATCCCTGCACTTGGGAGCAAGCTGAAATTCCCGTCCTGTTTAACGGAGAAACCCGGCTGACCCGTGCAGGGATCAATACACAAAAAGCGAACCTGCTGGTTGAAGAGTTGCTGAACCAGAAAAAAGTCCCTGAGCTGGCAAGTTACCGAGTCCTTAAAAAAGAAGTTCGATACGGACAGGAAAATAGCCGTATTGATTTTCTGCTTCAGGATAGAGATTTGCCCGATTGCTATATGGAAGTAAAAAGCGTGACGTTGGCAGAGGGGGACGGGCTGGGTCTTTTTCCTGATGCGGTGACGGTTCGAGGGAGAAAACATTTAAGGGAGTTAATGGCTATTCGCAAGGAGGGCTATCGTGCTATTTTGTTTTTTTGCGTTCAGCACACAGGCATCGAACGTGTAGCACCTGCCAAAGCAATTGATCCGGGTTATGCCCATACACTGCAAGAAGCAGTGAAAGCGGGTGTTGAATTGCTTGCCTGGCAATGCGATATCACATCAGAATCCATTCATCTTTCACGACCTTTGCCTGTTACCCTGTAACATCCGCAAAAGTACAGAGTCGTCTATCAACATCTCATCAAGGGCAATAGCGCTCCTGAAAACAAGGTAATGGATAGCACCAGGAGCCTGCCGGACTTAAGACAATTTCGGCCTAAAATCCAGAAAGTACGAGAAGAAAGTGCGAGAAAGTGCGAGAAAGTGCGGCCAGAATTTCCGATCAATTTGCTTAAATAGGTCAACTATTCGCACAAATTGATCGAAAATTCTGACTCGCCCTACTGAATTTTATGCTCGAAAGCATAAGTCCGACAGGCTCCTAACCATTGAGAACAGTCTCCTTATCGGATGTCCTTGCTTACTTGTTTTTTACTTGATCACCATAGCGTCTATCTTTAAAAGCATTGAATACAACCTTTGGTAGAAAAACTAATGCTTCGAACAGCGGTAGTGGGTACCGGTTATCTGGGCGCATTCCATGCGCAAAAATATTCGCAATTGCCAGCCAGCTTGCTGGTTGGCGTGGCTGACATTAACCCCAGTCAGGGGCAAAAGGTGGCGGGAGAGTGTAATACCACCTACTTTCCTGATCATAAAGCACTTCTGGATAAAGTGGATGCGGTGAGCATTGCTGTTCCTACCTGTATGCATCATGCTATCGCACGTGATTTTCTGGAGGCTGGCGTGCACGTACTGGTTGAGAAACCCATCACCACTACGGTTGCTGAAGCGAAAGAACTGGTTTCACTGGCCCATAAAAAACAGCTGGTGCTCCAGGTGGGGTTTCTTGAACGCTTTAACGCTGCGATAGACAGCGTAATCCCGGAACTCGTCGAGCCACGATTTATTGAATCTCACCGACTGGCTGGCTTTAAGCCCCGCTCCATCGATATTAATGTTGTCATGGATCTGATGATCCATGACCTTGATATTATTCTGTCACTGGTTGATAGCCCGGTAATAAATATTGTAGCCAATGGTACTCCTGTACTGACAAATACTGTTGACATCGCTCAGGCCAGACTGACATTCAATAATGGTTGTGTTGCCAATGTTACAGCAAGTCGCATTAGTCAGAACAGCAAACGAAAAATGCATATCTTTCAGAAAACGGGCTGTATCTGTGTCGATTTTCAAGAGTTAAAAACCCGCTTCTTCTCAAAGGGCGATAACGAAGTATTTCCCGGTATCCCAACTATTCAGTGCCAGGAGCAACAATTTCGCGATGATGACCCTTTAAAAAAAGAAATTGATGATTTTCTGCAATGCATTACCTGCCGGCGTTCACCTAAGGCTTCCGGTGAACAGGGCGCGAAAGCGCTGGATATCGCTTGCCAAATCTCCAATATTATTGCACAAGGCCAATACTGATGCTTAAAGTACCAATGGTTGATACGCAAGCCTGGCACGCGCCTGTTCAGGACGAGCTTGAGCAGGCAGCACTGAGAGTGCTCCGTTCAGGACAGTTTATTTCCGGCGCTGAGGTGGCTGCCTTTGAGCAAGAATCGGCCTGTTACCTTGGCAGCCCTTATGCTGTGAGTTGTGCCAATGGTACCGATGCTTTGGTGCTTGCCCTGCTCACCGCTGGTATTGGCAATGGGGACGAGGTGATTACCACTCCCTTCAGTTTTTTTGCTACGACAGAAGCTATTTTGCGGGTGGGTGCCACCCCGGTGTTTGTTGATATTGACCATAAAACCTTTAACCTTGATCCAGCTCTTATACCACCGGCTATTTCAGCCAAAACAAAAGCTGTACTTGTCGTACATTTATTTGGTTTGCCGGCTGAGCTTGACGCGCTCACCGTTATCACGGAAAAATACGGTTTATTATTGATTGAGGATTGCGCTCAGGCATTTGGCGCAAGCTATCAAGAAAAAAAAGTGGGTGCCTTTGGTCACATTGGGTGCTTCAGTTTTTTTCCAAGTAAAAACCTTGGTGGGTTTGGTGATGGTGGGTTGATCACCACAGGGTCAGCGGCCATCGCTGATCAATTAAAACAATTGCGTAATCACGGTAGCCGTCTTTCTTATTATCATGAGTCTGTAGGGTATAATAGTCGACTGGATGAGGTTCAGGCTGCCTTGCTAAGGGTAAAGCTCAAACATATTAACCATTACAATCATCAAAGACGACAGGTAGCGCAATGGTATAAAGAGTACCTGTCTGAAGCGCCTTTAGTGTTACCTTCAGGCAACGATGAGAACACGCATACCTATAACCAGTTCACTGTTCTTGTCCCTGATCACCGGGATGCCGTGCAAAAACAGTTGGAAAAGCAGAGTATTGCCAGCAGGGTTTTCTATCCTACGCCTTTGTATCGGCAACCCGTCTTGAGTAATGCATCCCGGCCACTACCGGTCTGTGAAAAAGTGTGTGAACAGTGTTTATCACTGCCTATTTTCCCAGGTATGGTGGCTGAAAAAGTCAAAGCCCTGTCAGCAATTTTACTTGAAATCCTTGCTTGAGAGGCCCTTTTATCCCAGTGACAAGAAAAGCGGTTTTCCATAAGGCAAGGGCTTTTGCTATTGTAGTTTTTCCAGCAACGCTTGCAGGGGGTGCTTAAGGCGTTGATTACTGAATCGCTTTACCTGGCTCCTGCATGAATACCCTGTTGCCACCAACATCCCGGTATTTTCAGGATTTTCAACCACCGCCTTCCAACTCATGTCATATAACTTCCGTGACGTTTGCTGGTTTGGCGCTTCATGGCCGTAAATGCCTGACATCCCACAGCAACCTGTAGGCTGATATTTGAGGCTTAAGCCACAGGCTGCAAACACTGTTTGCCATTGTTTGACCGATGCCGGTGTGTTGGTGACTTCTGTACAATGGCCTAACAAGGTATAACTGCCCGTTAACGTTAAATTGAGTCGTTTAATCCTGCTGGCCTCGCTGGCAAACCATTCCGATAACAATTGTACGGTGGGCACTTTACAGCCCGGCACTTCGTGGTATTCATCACGGTAAGTCAGCGTGACGGCAGCATCAATACCAACAAGGGGAACGCCACTGTTTGCCAGCGCATTCAGTTCTGTAGCATTGCTGCGGGCAACGCGGTGGAACCCTTTATGAAAGCCATACACGTGCAGCACTTTACCATTGGGGTTAAAAGGGGCAATCAGGGGTCTGTAACCGAGACGAATCAACAGTTCAGTTAAGTCGGTCAGCAAGGGCGTATCAAAAAAACTGGTAAAGGCATCCTGAACAATAATCACCGTTTTGCTTTTTTCACTATCGGGTATACATTTCAGCAATGAAGGGCTGGCAATGGCGGCACCTGAACGACAAATGTCTTTAATTGGCGAGGCTGAGGTGATAACAGGCAATGCTGTTAAACCCATTGTGCGTGCAATAACAGCATCCACCCAAGGTAACTGAACCATCAGATTGTAGAGGCTTTTTACCCTGGCCAGTACTGGCAATGCCCGCTCCAAAGTGGCAGCCACATAATGCTTTATGGGCCTTGGATAACGACTGTGGTAGAGCTCAAAAAAACGCGAGCGAATATCCGGCACATTGACTTGTATGGGACATTGCCCGGCACAGGATTTACAACTCATGCAACTGTCCAGTGCCTTGTAGACATCGTGGCTAAAGTCCTCTTCACCTCGCCATTTTGCCCGCTGATTGTTCATTTTTTTAACGGCGTTTTTTATTACAGATAATACCGATGAAGGCGCACGAATTTCCTCAATGGTCTTATCAATACGCGTGCCCGCAATAGACTGCAACCGTAGCCAGTCCCTGACCAGGGTCGAGCGCCCTTTAGGGGATTGCACGCGATCGAGTGTCGCTTTCCAGGTGGGGCACATGGCACTATCGGCCTGATAGTTAAAACAGGCACCATTGCCATTACAGTACATGCCTTTAGAGAAAACCTCAAAGGCGTCGCGCTCAATCAGACGATCCCTTTCGCCCCGGGTTGGCACGCCATCAATTTTCAGCAGTTCTTGTTGTTCTGCTTGTGCGGGTGTGGCTATTTTTCCGGGGTTTAACTGATTGCGTGGATCAAAAGCTGCCTTTATTTGTTGCAATACCGGGTACAGTTCAGCAAAAAAAGCAGGGGCATATTCTGAGCGTATACCTTTGCCATGCTCTCCCCAAAGCACACCGCCATGACGTTGCGCCAGATGGGCGACCTCATCGCTAATGGCCCGCACCAGCACTGCCTGTTGCGGGTCTTTCATATCAATGGCAGGGCGCACATGGAGAACCCCGGCATCCACATGACCAAACATGCCATAGCGCAATTGATGTTTATCGAGCAATTCCCGAAACTGCTGGATAAACGCCGCCAGGTTTTCAGGGGGAACGGCAACATCTTCCACAAAGGGAATGGGACGAGCATCACCGCTCATATTACCCAGCAATGCCACCGACTGCTTGCGCATGGCCCAGATTTTTTTCACATTGGCTGCGCCCATTACCGTCGCATGGTCCAATCGCTCAGCCGATGGTGATTTTTCTAAAACAGTGATTAAACGACTAATTCCATGATTAATGGCATCATCATCACCGGTAAACTCAACAAAATTAATGCCATCAATACCGTTACTGTTTTCAGGAAAAAATTCCTTGACGGTAGCCCAAAGGCCCGTGTCGTTTTTTGCCAGATTCAGCACTTTAGAGTCAATGGTCTCAATGGAGTCAGGCTTTGCAGACATCAACACCTGTGCATCTTTCAAAGATGCCTGAAAGCTGTCGTAAAAAACAACGACCAGCGCTGACTGCTCAGGGATTGGTAGCAGGTTAATTTTTATTTCACTGATTAATGCTAACGTGCCTTCAGAGCCACAGAGTATCGCATTTAAATCAAACTGACTCGCTTTATTGCGAATGTTGGCCAGATCGTAACCGGTCAGGTTACGGTTCAATTTGGGGAAAATGTTTTTTACTGTCTCATGATGTTGTTTATCACTGTCGTTGACCACACGGTGCACATTACCAACGGTATCTTTGCGCTGACAAATGGATGCAAGTTCATTGTCGGCTAGAGGGCCAGAGACCCAGACAGAACCATCAGACAGAACCGAGGTCAGCTCCAGTACATGATGACGGGTTTTACCGTAGACAACAGACCCCTGACCACTGGCGTCCGTGTTGACCATCCCCCCCACCGTTGCCCGATTACTGGTGGATAGCTCTGGCGCAAAAAACAACCCTTCTTTGGCGGCGAGTTCGTTCAGTTGGTCTTTTACAACACCCGCTTGCACCCGTGCCCAGCGCTCTTTGACGTTAATTTCGAGCACCTGATTCATATACCGGCTGGTATCCATCATAAAACCCGGCGTCAATGACTGGCCGTTGGTGCCGGTACCACCACCACGGGGAGAAATCACCACGGAATGAAACGCGGGTTTAGCCATCAGGGTCATCAGGGTGGACAAATCTGCCGTCGACCGTGGATACAACACCCCCTCTGGCAACACCTGATAAATTGAGTTATCTGTCGCCAGTACCACCCGGTCAGCATAGCCCAGATCAATATCACCACTAAAACCAGCATTACCGAGGGCAGTGGCAAACTCACAGTAAAGCGATGTTGTTATGGTTTTATCCAGTCGACTAATCACTTCATGACTCCATTGTACTGTGAGGTTTATTGTAGGAGGACAGCGCCCTGACCTCAAACCCCGCCTTGAAAGTTGCTCACAATCTTTTACCCGCCACCCAATGGGCATGGCTGGCTAGGAGCCTGTCGGACTTAAGACAATTTCGGCCTAAAATCCAGAAAGTACGAGAAAGTACGAGAAAGTGCGAGAAAGTGCGAGAAAGTGCGGCCAGAACTTCCGATCAATTTGCTTAAGGCTCTTAATGGATTCCGGGGAGTTACCTAAACAACACCGCCAGAAGTCCTGATAGAAGTGCATTGATGACAAAGTTGTTGATCTTAATCAGTACCGGATGGATGTCTTCCAAAAGCTCGCCCAATTAGCCTGATTAAGCGTTATCACTCAAAGCATCCCAGAAATCACTATCAAGCTTTTTGATTTCGATGGTTTGCTCAACCTGCATGCCCAGGTTGTAGTCGTAGATGTATTTGGCCAGTTGCTGACCGTCGATCAGCACCAGCTTTTTTGCGCTGTCAAAGTCTTCCGTGTCGGCAATGGCGCTTTTGGTATAGCTGGACGTGGTAATAAATACGCCTTTGCTTGCTTTGGCAAACGATAACGCACCCACAAATTTATGAATATCTTCCCGGCCTACGGCATTATCTCTTGCATAGCGTTTGGCCTGAATATAAATGCGCCCAAACCCCAGCACATCTTCTTTGATAATGCCATCAATGCCCTGGTCGTTTGAGTACTGTGTGACTTCACCCGCCCCTTCCACTTCGCCGCCATACCCCATACGCTGTAGCAGCGTGACGACAAGCTCTTCAAAGGCACGGGGAGATTTGCTGAGGATGACCTCAATAATCTCATCGTACACAGACTGACGAATCTCAGCAGAAGAAGCATAGAGCGCTTCCTGAGGCGTGATATGGCTTTCAGGCGTTGCTGAAGTAATGGTTGGCTTTTCTTTCTTGCTACGCTTTACCGGTTCCCGTTGGCTAACCTGCTGGCTAATATGGATATCAATTTTTTCTGGCGTGGCTAACAGTTGCCGACCAACATCTGTCACCTGGTACACAGCCCTTTTAGGCTTTCGCACCAAGCCTGCCATATTCAGGTAGCTCAATGCCCATGCAATACGGTCATAAAACATTTTACCATTGCCTGAGTCGTACACTTTCAGCCGCTCTTGTTCAGACAATTGAAAGTGTTTGGCCAGCGGTATTTCAAACTCTCGCATTTTGAGTGATTCATGCTGGCTGAGCAACTGGAGGGCAGGTGTCCAGATATCGTTATGGCGTGGAATTGCCATTTTATACGGATCCTTTTGAGTTGTTCTGAAACACTGAGTGCAGGGCAGGAGTATAGGACACCCAAAAATTTAACCGGCAATACCAAATTGATGGGCAAATTGATGGGTGTCCTTTTTTTGTTGCTTTTTTGTTTTTTGCTCCGGTGTCATGATTGATGGCAATGTCTACCCGACCAGGGTCGGCATGCCACAGGGTGGGCCTTTATGGATCAGGTTTCACCATCATCGTTGAAACGCCCGGTGCGGACCCGCATGCCCGGTGCTGTGGGGAGGGTTGGAGAAAGACCAGCCCTTACCCGATTTATGTGCGTTCTCGATTTAAATACGTGAGGCTTGAGACAATGCTCTTGAGATCCATTGATTAATACTCTGATTGCTGACCTGAGCAGCAGTAGCTATTGATGCGTGTAATTCTGGAGGTATACGTAACATCAACTTGCCGGAATATGGTTTTTGAGGCTCTTTACCAACTGCCGCACAAGTTTCTAGATAATCCTCAACTGCTTCCTGAAATGACTCTCTGAGTTCCGCTACTGACTCACCATGAAAACCAACCCGGTCTTTTATGCCTGCAATATGACCGATAAAGCATTCGTCATCATCGCTGTATTCTATGCTGGCCGCATAACCTTTATATGTCATTGTGTTCATGGCTTCACTCCAATCCTGATTAAAAAATCGCGTGCATCTTTCACCTGATACGGCTTAGCCTCTTTCTTGGGGTGTGGTCTATGGAAAGTGCCAATTTCCCCATCTTTGTGGAACCTTACACGCGACCCGCGCCCCTCGATAACTTCAGCTCCAGCAGTAATAAAAAGGGCTTCTATGGCTTTCCATTCCAACTGCTTTGGAACGGGTTCTTTATATATCACTTCGAGGGTTTTTCGGTGTTTAGCGTTCATAGATGACACTATAGATCATAGTATCAATTATTGGTATCATTTTTTAACGTTTGTAGATTGGATGTATGAGCACATAACGCCTGCATAAGCGGTGGTGCGTCTAGCGCCGTCCGCTGGATGCTCTTTTTAGGAGAAAGTACAGAAAAGTACAGAAGAAAAGTACAGAAGTACACAAAGTACAGAACCAAAGTACAGGACCAAAGTACAGGACCAAAGTACAGGACCAAAGCAACAAAGTACCAAAGTACCAAAGTACCAAAGTACCAAAGTACAGGACACCCAAAAATTTACCCAAAAATTTAACCGGCAATGCCTCAAAAAAACAAAAAACAAAAAAAGGACACAACACAAAAAAAGGACACCCGCTTTTTCCAGTTGAAAATTTATGGGTGTCCCGTTCTCCCCCCCGTTCTCCTTCCCGTTCTCCCCCTATCGTTGAAACGCCCACCCGGTGCGGACCCACATGCCGGGTGCTGTGGGGAGGGTTGGAGAAAGACCAGCCCTTACCCGATTTATATGTTTTAAGTACATGACCATTTGCTTTTCAAGTTGATCTACAGGCCTTGCAAGGCCTGCCAGCAAAAAAATATATGTTTTCATTTGGTCACGAAGAAAAAAGGACACCCATAAGTTTGACGTTGCCGGTTAACTTTATGGGTAACTTTATGGGTGTCCTTTTGTTGTTACTTTTGTTGTTGTTGTCGGTCTTTTGTTGTCTGTTGTGGTCAAACTTGCCCTGTTCATCCTTCGGCGCGGCCCAGACACTCCAGCGATAGTCTTCCTCAATAATGTACTGGTAACGCTCGCCGCTCATTTCTGCCAGGTCAGCACGGTCCTTTTCAAAATCTTCCAGATACCTTAAAAAACAGCATCCATGAGGTTTACTCGGTATAGTCCAGCTCACTGGAACAGCCTGCATCTTTACGCAGGGTATCGTCGATATTTTTAAAGACTTGTTCAAACATTAAGCAGGCTTCTTGGCTGAGTGAAAAAGAAATCAGGCACGCTACCGCTCGGAGGTCAGCCATGGTCTGTTAGTGACCAGGCGGAGCATGGGCCTCGGTAGCTATGATCAATGCATGTATTAAGGGTGAATTGTACTGATAAGCACATGGTTAAAACATAGAAAGAAGTCGTATGTATCCACCAAATTTACTGTAATTTCATTGGGATGGATGCGTCAACTGAAAGGCTTTACGTAGTTTAGCCTGACAGAAAGGGTGATCTGTCAGGCCAGAGGGGGGCTTAATGGCGGTTCGGGGCTATTGTTGTGTAGATATAAAGCAAGGGACGCTCGGCAGTGCCATTTTTACGTATAACTTCACCCTGTACTGAATGGCCCGCTTTAAGGTGGCGGTGGAAGAGTTCAAGGCGTCCACGGTCAACATAGCCAAGTTTGTTACCACCAAGCTCAATGCGTATTGCCTGTGAATCGTACTGATTTTCAGGTTCAGGAATAAATTGTACCGGTGTATTAACAGCAATCTCGTCAATGGAAATTGTTGACTCATACCGAAACCCGGCCACTTCGATGAGAAGCTCAAAAGGCTCATTTGCGCTATCAAAGGGATGCACTAACTCAAAGCCATCATCAGGGAGGCGTGCCCCCACGTAGCCTAACAAAGCAAAGTCGCTGATTGCTGCGTCTGGGTTTAGCCCCCGCAACTCCAGATACCGATAAAAATCACTGCGACTTCGTGGTGGTATTCTGTGGGTAAACGCTTCCAGTACCTGATTTTCATAGGAGCACACATCATCTTTGAGTTGGAATGCGGGGTGTCCTTTAAAACCCTGCAAACGCGCCTGCTCAAAGTCTTCAGTTCCTTTAAAGTAGTTGAGCACAACTACATCATCTTTGCGCACGAGTTCACCCACTAAATAGCGTGAGCGGCTGTTGCTGTCTAATGCCTGCCATGACAATAGCAGGCGCTCAGGCTCAATCAGATGTTCAATGTACCTCATGCCATGTTCTCCAGGTGTTCGAGCAGGATACGCCTTCTCAGAACTGTTAGCTTGTATATAAAGGCTGCTCTTTCTTCAGTCAGTGGCGATTTTATCGTAAATGTTGTCAGTTCACTAAGCACCTTTTCCAAAGCGTCTTCTGACCAACTCAGGCTGTCAATCAGTAATGGAATCATTGCGGGGTACTTCATACAAAAATCAAAAACACCATCGATAAGAGGTAGCCGCCGTTCACTGGACAGGCTCCATTTCATATGGTGTCGGCCATTATTGATATAGGCTCGAAGACCGTTCTCGTCCGTTGTAAACTGCCTGAACTTTTTCTCGAACAATTCATGACCAAGGCTGGTGCCATTATCAAAATAGGGTGTAAATCTGGCTAAAGAGCCATTTTCGTTCCATATGACACCCCAATTTTCCTGATGACGGTCAGTATTTCCGATAACTGCATCATAGCAAAGGCATAATCCCCAGTATTCTTGCCAGTTGTGACTAAGCGTTTTATTTCTACCGAGAGCTCGTGAAAATTTAATAATGGTTTCAAGATTATGCAGACGACCCTTTTCTCGATCATAATCATCAATCAATGCCTGCATATGGTCACCGCCAGGGGTAAATCTTTCTTTTATATCTGGCTGATAGCCCAAAAACCATTCAATAACTGAACCCGGCTCCCCTGTTTCTGAGTTGATAGCAACAAATGCTGGCGGCACGGGTAATTTCATTAAACGGCCAATTTTAAAAGCGATGATTTCAGCCCAGTACTGATCAGGATGTCTGGGTTTTCTGGAATCTTTAGCGCTCTTAATCGCTTCTTTAAACAAATATCTTTGATTTGGCAAACAGAAGTCAAAAGGGGCTTTATCAGGGCACACCCTCAAGCTCTTATCCCTCGCCCCAACGGGGAATACTTCATAATCCTGGTGCACCGGCCATTTTGCGACGTCAATAATCTGGGTACTGGATTGGTAAATGTTTTTTCTATCTATCAACTGAGTACACCACTGAAAAATGCCTGTTTTTTTGAGTGTACTTGTCGCAGTAGGAAAAGTCCTGAAATCTTTGTGAAAGTACTCACTTGGGGTGAAAAAGGCGAGCGTTCCCACACGGAGCACAGGAACGAGATGTTGACATCCGCCTCCAGAAGTAGCAGGGAGTACTCTTTCTATCATGGACAGGTGGGGAGAGTTTCGCAATGCTCGTTAAAGGGCACCAAAGGCCTCAGCATCTTTGCGCTTGGCGACTTTATGCTGCTCATCAGAGAAGCCTTTTTTCCAATAACTGCTGATGTACAACCGCTCGCGCTCTACGTTCCGTTCAGTTTTAAAATACGCTCTCAGTTGTCGCATATTGCTGAATTCGCAAGCGCTCCATACAGCCGGGCTGCCTGTTAACCATTCCAGTTCTTTTACGGTGTTGCTCAGCAAGCTGGTCTGTGGATTAAGGTCGGCATTCACCAGCCAGATCAGCTCCATGCCTTCAGGGGTCTGTATTGACTGTTTGTCTCTGGCATCAGCCACTTCAATAATGGCGTAGCCTCTGGCATCAGCGGGAAGCTGCTCAAGGTTGCAGCAAATTGCCGATAAGGCGGTCATATCGCCCACCAGCAAAAACCAGTCAGCGCTGTTATCAACCAGTTTTTTTGGTCCTGGCCCCTTGATCATGATGATATCACCAGGGGCTGTCACCTGTGCCCAACGTCCGGCTGGCCCCTGATCATCACCATGGCCATGCAGTACAAAGTCAACGGTCAGTAACTGGTCTTGAGGGTTATAGTCACGAATGGTGTAAGAGCGCAACCGGGGTTTTTCCGTTTTATTGTTCTCTTCTGGCATAGCCGTTAACGGCTGACCTTCAGCATCGAACATCAGTTTGATATAAGCGCTTTCCTGGGAGAGCGGGAAATCATTCAATGCTTCACCGGTGAAGACGACGCGTTGCATGTTAGGGGTAATAGTGTGGGTACTGTGGACAGTCAGTTGACGGAAAGCTGGCTTGCTCATGGTGCGCTCTCACGGTAGTAGGAACAGTACACTAGCAAATCAGCCTGCAAATGAGAAGTATTTTCAAATAGAAACCGATAGTAAAAGCGGCACTACCATGCGCCGCTGATTTTACTGTTGTCGCAGCTATCCAGAATCGAAAGAGGACTCCCGCCGAGCTAGGCGGGTGGTGAATTTCGTTCAGCCCGTCTAGGGCTTATCTTGGTTTCTGATATATTCGGCAATCACATCAAGCAGCGACCTAGCTGGAGGAGGGTGTCAATACGTTTTACCAAGAACCTTTTAAGTTTTACCAAGAACCTTTGCGATGGCTTTCTCCAATCTTGCCATCCCTGCCTGAATATCTTCATCAGGAATAATCAGTGAAGGAGTGACCCTTAAAATATTGGGTCCTGCCACCAGCAGCATGAGCCCTTCTTCCCCTGCCGCCGCTAAAAATTCTTTGCCTCGTCCATGCCATTGCTCTTTCAATTCCGCGCCAATGAGCAACCCTCTGCCACGGATATCGCTGAACAGTTGATGCTTGTCATTGATGGCGGCAAAATGCTCGCGAAAAACAGCGTGTTTGCGTGACACACCAGCAAGCAACTGGTCATCATTGATAATGTTAAATGCCTCGAGCGCCACAGCACAGCCGAGGGGATTACCGCCGTAGGTGCTGCCATGCGTACCAAAATTAAAGCTGTCTGCCACTTTATCCGTTGCCAGCATAGCGCCAACAGGGAAACCACCACCGAGGGCTTTGGCGCTGGTAAGAATATCAGGCTCAATGCCACTTTCCATATAAGCGTACAAATGACCTGTACGACCAACGCCGGTTTGTATTTCGTCAAAAACCAGTAAGGCATCGTGCTTTTTACACAAGGCTTTCGCACCTTCAAGAAACGCCTGCGTGGCTGGTTTGACGCCTCCCTCACCCTGAATAGGCTCAATAACCACGGCACAGGTTTTCTCAGAAATCGCAGCGCTCAGGGCGTCGAGGTCATTAAATGGCAAATGATCAATGCCCCCAGGCAAAGGCGCAAAACCTTCCCGGTACTTGGCCTGACCGCCGACACTGACGGTAAACAGGCTGCGTCCGTGGAAGGCACTGTTAAAGGCAATGATTTCATTTTTCTCAGGACCAAAGTGATCGTGGGCGTATTTTCTGGCCAGCTTGAAGGCGGCTTCGTTGGCTTCGGTACCTGAACTACAGAAAAAAACCTTGTCCGCGAAGGTGTGGGTAATGAGTGCCTGCGCCAGGGACAGGGCCGGTTCATTTGTATAAACGTTACTTAAGTGCCAAAGCTTTTCGCTTTGCTCTTTGAGCACCTTCAGTAACGTTGGGTGGCAGTGGCCCAGAGCATTTACAGCAATACCACCGGCGAAGTCGATATACTCCTTTCCCTGCTGATCCCACACTCGGGAGCCTTTTCCCCGCACGGGCACCATGGTCTGAGGGGCATAATTGGGTACCATGACCTGATTGAACGTGTCACGGGTTACGGTATATTCAGTCATATTACATCATCCTTTTTATTCATTTATTGCTATTATCAGCCAATTTGAGTCTACAGTTTTTGCATGGGGCGACACGGAGTTTTCCGTTTTCGCTGTTAACAACCTGATTTCTGTATCCAGGTTCCGCTTAAGTAGGGTGAAATAATAAACAAATCTGAGCCGTAAAGGGGAGGAATGTCAAACGTGCAGGCAAAGAGTCGTCTTTTAGCGCCACCTGTTGACAGTCAGCCTGTGACCTTTTTGCTGTTACCCGGCTTTTCACTCATCAGCTTCTCATCCGCCATTGAGCCTTTATTTGAAGCAAACAATCAACTCGGGAGAAAAGCCTACCATAGCAGAACAGTGTCCGTTGATGGTCGGCCTGCGCAAAGTACTTCAGGGGTAAATATTCAGGTGGACAGTGATCTGCCACCGGTCAATCAAGATGAAATTATCTTTCTTTGTGGCGCTGACAAACAAAGCGATCACCACCACGACGGCAACCACCTGACCTTGCGCTGGCTGAAGGCAGTGGCACCCGAATGTAAAGCCGTCGGTGCTATTGGCTGTGGACTTGAGGTGCTCGCTTGCAGTGGGCTGCTCGATGGCTACAGTGCTACGCACTTTTCAAAAGCGCTATTAGACTACAAAAAGGTAAGGTGGTTACACTACCCTGTTGAAATAGACAGAAATCGCTATACCTGCCAAGGTGGTCAATCATCATTGGATCTGATGCTCGCGCTGATCAAACAGCACCATGGGGCTTTACTCTGTGATGCCGTCGCCGAAGTCTTTTACCACGAGCCACGGGGTTATCGTCGCCAGGCATTCTCTCCTGTCAAGGAAGAAGGCATGGCATCAGCGCCTGATTCCAAATTAAGGGAAGCGCTTGATCTTATGCGGGCGAATATTGAAGAGCCTTTAGGTTCCGACGAGTTGGCATCCCATGTGGGCGTATCCAGGCGCCAGTTGGAGCGACTATTCAGAGAAAACCTGCAAACGACACCTTCCCGTTATTATCTGCAATTGCGCCTTGAAAGAGCCCGAAGATTGTTAAAAGAGGGTGATGCTTCCATAGTACAAGTTGCCCTTGCTGCCGGGTTCTCCAATGCGTCACACTTTAGTACGGCATACCGAAACCATTTTCAGTTGACACCCAGAATAGAACGTCAGCGCTCAAGAGACTTGAAAATGGTGGCATTGAAGCGATCGTTATCAGTCAACAAAGACTAATTATCACCACCAACAGTCGCAGGTACGACCGTTGGCATATGACGGTTGTGTCTAGCCCGGATATTTCATAAACACGCTCCTGGCCTTGCTTGCTCTTTGCGGCTCTAAGGGAGTTTATGAAATATCCGGGCTAGGAGCCTGTCGGACTTAAGACCATTTCGGCCTAAAATCCAGAAAGCGCGAGAAAGCTCGAAAGCATAAGTCCGACAGGCTCCTGGCAACCGAACGTACTACAGAGCCTGAATAATTTCTTCTGCTGCTGTGTAAGGAAGTTCCAGCGCATCAGAAACATCACGGCAGGTAATATGCCCCTTGCACACATTCAGGCCATTGAGCAAATGCCTGTCATCGGACAATGCCTGCCTGATGCCCTTATTAGCCAGCGCCAGCGTATAAGGCAATGTGGCATTATTCAGTGCCATGGTGGAGGTACGGGCAACAGCGCCTGGCATATTGGCAACACAGTAATGCACAACGCCATCAACAATATAGGTGGGATCCGCGTGAGTGGTAGCAACAGCCGTTTCCGCACAACCACCCTGATCAATGGCCACATCGACAATAACGGCCCCTTTTTTCATGCTGGCAACCAGCTCGCGGGTAATCAGTTTGGGCGCTGCGGCACCGGGCAACAGTACGGCACCGACAACCAGGTCGGCAGAGATTACGTGTTCAGCCAGGGCCTGGAATGTGGAGTAAACTGTTTTGATGCGGTTATCAAAGCGGTTAGACAAACGACGCAGAACATCCAGTGAACGATCCAGAATGACCACCTCAGCCCCCATACCTACCGCCATTTCAGCCGCGTTTTCACCCACAACACCACCACCGATAATGACGACTTTGGCAGGTTCAACGCCTGGTACACCGCCCATCAGGACAGCACGACCACCGTTGGATTTCTCCAGAGCACTGGCGCCGGCCTGAATAGACATACGACCAGCAACAGCAGACATAGGCGCCAGCAGAGGCAAGCCACCGGTTTTGTCAGTCACGGTTTCGTAGGCAATGCAGGTGGCACCGGATTCGATCAGATCGTGGGTTTGTTCAGCATCAGGTGCCAGATGAAAGTAAGTAAATAACGTGTGATGTGGCTTGAGGCGAGCACGCTCTTCGGGCTGAGGCTCTTTGACCTTGACAATCATTTCCGCCTTTTCAAACACTTCATCAGCGCTCTTGAGCACTTCAACGCCGGCCGCGCGGTAGTCATCATCACTAAAGTCAATACCCTCACCCGCTTTGGTTTCAACGAACACTTTATGACCATTAACAACCAGATCATGGGCAGAAGCAGGGGTTAAGCCAACACGGTATTCGTGAGTTTTAATTTCCTTGGGTATGCCAATGTGCATGTTCAACTCCAATGGGTAGTAAAGTCAATCTACTGGCTGTCTTATATCAAGAAAAGCGTCTAAATGATAGAAGCTGTATTTTTTACAGAATAGAATTTTCACACATCATAAAATGAAAAATAATGACCATGATCATGTTCATTCACCTTGAAATGTTTCTTCACAGTTTAATTTGCTTGTAGCGCTCTTGTGCATTGTCGCGTTATTTTGGCTTTGATGGAGTGTACTGCTTTTGGACACCTGACTCTAATCATTAGAGAACGCCTCGAGGTGAGCAATGAGCAGTGACTGCTCCCCCAACTAATGAGGCTGTCGCGAAACGCTGAAATACACCCCGCACAGGGAATGTACAGGAACCACACGCTATGGAAGGCACTCTAACCGCACGCGTCATCGGGGTTTAGTGATTCATATCCTTGTGGCATAGATCCCTTACAATTACCCTGTACGGGATAACGACGGAGAAAATTAAGAGTTTCGCGACACCCTCTAGAAGTCAGGGGTAGAAGTCAGGGGTAGAAGTCAGGGGGCTTACGGAAAAAATGTTAAGCGCAAGATGCAACAAGGCATGAGTCGAAAAACTGATTATTGAGATAATGTCTGCATTGAAAGCTACTACAACAGAAAGTGGTGACATAATACATCGGGTTATGTCAACCCTGAACAGTTACAGTTACAAAAAATTGCATAACATTGCATAACATTGCATAACATTGCATAACAGAGTTTCCATTTCCAGCACCCAAAATCAAAGATGTTTGCGCAAGAACTTATGTGACCTGTATTAAACTACGGCTTATTACACAGCATCACTAAATTGATCAACATGTTCTTTTAATATGAAAACAATAGCCATTATCGAGTATCTTGCTTCAAAGTCATTAACATTAAAACACATTAACGCCAAAAGCTGCTTTATAATACACCGATAACTATCATGTAAATCGTAAAGACAACTAAATCTTTTCATTTCTGCCATATTCTTTTTTGATTGATCAAAAAGCCTTTCAGGAAGATGTATAAAGATACCAGAACTTTGCAGGTAAAAAGATGAACAGTTAATGTTTTTAAAAAAAACTTTAAGTAAGGCACCATACCCTTCACTGATCATATTAAATAATTCTAATTTTAGTTCTTCTGATTGCAGCGCCAGTGTCTCTAAAATACTTTTATAGTAGACCTCCCCTAATTCGGATTCTATATTCATACTAACAGATAAACTTTGACCAACCCCCTGATCAAAAAAACCTGAATCAGAAAGGCTTAAGGTGACACGTTTCACTTCACTTTCTACATTCGAGGAAACAGATATATTCGAAAGCACGATAAAAACATTCCTAGACAGTGTGACTTTCTTATTCTAGCCCACAAAATAGAAAAAGTATCAATCAGGGCAATAAAAACAAAATATTGAGTACTATTACCAGCAACCTATCCTAACTACACGATTGCACCGACAACCTAAACGCTAGGAGCCTCACCTCGCTACTTCCCTTCCCAGTATTTTTTTGCGTTATCGAACGATGGTCTTCTATGGTTTTTATTCCACAATGGGTTTTGGGGGACAAAAAATTCCTTACTGTGAAGCTTACTGATAATGTCTTCCATCTGAGACTCATCAAAGACCATAGCTACAGTAAAACCCAACTCTGCGTTTTCAGGAATAAAGACGGTGATTGGATAATTTTCAGACTCTTTAGAAAATGGATTAAATGCATCAGTGCCATGGTGAATGACGGGATATTTCCTGTTAATAACCTCATTCCCCTGCCTGATAAGATCTTCCACTCTTTTTGACGCATTGCCGGTATCAGGTTTTTCATTGGATAAAAAATCTTTCAACAATAGATCTTTGGTATGCTGATTTTTATAATTTTTTGTATTCTTATTAATCAAACTTGGCGAAACCATTGGGTTAGGTACCCTGTCATATCCCCCTAAATCTAATTCTTTCATAGGAATCGCTTCAAACAATAAGTCTATATCGGCGGTTAAAGGCATGGGCTTTTCACCCTCTTCGGTGGGCGCATGGGCCAGCACTTCTATTGGCTTTTCTTCCCCGCTTTCTGTTAAGCGATAGGTGTCCCAGGTTCCATTATCATTTTTTCGCGCAACCTGCTTGCTGAGCTTTCCATCCACATCATTTCTTTCTCTCACAGAAACAGTCCATTGTTCCTTTCCATTTTTATCCACACCCTTTATTACATCTTCAAAGAAACCAAGACTTTCCAACTCCTTTATTCTTTTATCACTAATTGACAGATGGGTTTTTCTGGCAAAACCACTACCGTTGTCCGCTATATTTCCCCCAGAAACTTTAGTATCATTATTTTTTTTAAAAAAACTATTTTTTTGCTGTTTTTTAAGACACTCTGCCACAGACTTACTTAACTTATCCACTTCTGGACTTCCTGCTTTTTTACTAAGATTTTGATCAATCGGTATAGTGCCAGCCTGAAGCCCCCAATTAGCGCTTTTCCCTTTAATATGGAAACTTTTGGTAGGAAAGCCATCTTCCAACAACTGCCTGGCAATTCTTTCAACATGGCGCACAGCAACGGCACTCTTTCTTATATCTGCGAGTTTCATGAGTTTCACAAGCATATCCTTCGGTATTCCCTGACCCGGATGCTCAACAATTTTATTCAAATCAGTAATCATCCCACTATCGGTATTCTCTTCTTTTTTATTGACTGCCACCTTTCTACTATTAATAGGCGTACTAACAGGCGTGTCTTTTTTTGCTTTTGGCCCAACGCCTTTAACTGTGGGACTCACATGAGAGGCAATCTCTACTTTTCTCTGCTTGAATTCTGTCTTTTCTGTCTTTTCTGTCTTTTCTGAGTTATCACTTTGTAGGGCATAGGTTATTGCCTTATCTCCTGAACCCTGAAGCTTAGCCATTAGGATAACCTCAATTTTTTTATAGTAATATCTCCCTTTATCGACCGATGACGGCTTTATTGAAAAATTAACGCTCCCTGTTTTTGACTCAAAAGGCAGGACTGTTCACACCCTTTTTCTGTAGCTTAGAAGCGGTCTTAAACGTCTGCGCGGAGCAAATCAAGAGAAACAGAGAATAAAAAGCCGATATTGAGAGGCGACAACCATGCTGATGACATAGGGGGGATGTAAGCGAGGCTTGCAAAGCAGACCATTTGTTGTATTCTCTATCTGTCAGGCGTTTCTAGCGATTACGCTACCTGACAGGAAACGCAAAATACCTCCGCTTTCTGCCCGTGTATCTCAACAATCCAAAAGGTAGAGCAGATTGTCGAATAAGGCGTATACCGCTACTGGTAAGGGATACGCCGCGGCAGAGCATTGCCGTCTGGTAGCAGGAATCCCCGTCGTTCACGCCGGGGAGGATGTCAATCAACTAAATGTGTAAATGGCTTTGTCAACCCGAGGTAAGTCAACGAACAGTCTCAAAAACAGTCTTAAAAGTCTGCCCGTAGCGAGAATCAAGAGAAAGAGAGGATAAAAAGTCGATTTAAAGAGGCGAATAGTCCCCTGCTTAACAAACAAAATCAGCTTTTTAAACCACTTTATCTCTGGCCGCGGTGGCAGTGTGCCTTTTAAGGCTACTTCTCAGTAAACTTCTCCCTGAAACGGTTAATCTCATCTCTTCCCCCATCTCTTCGTACTTTCTAACGGGTTCTCCCCATGTCTAACACACAACAAAGGCATCAATCATGAAAAAAACAATGATTACTCTCCTGCTCCTACTGACTGTGCCACTGCTATATGCACAGGAAGTCACCCTTGTTAATAATATAAAGACCACTCAGACGCAAAGCGGGGAAAAACCACCCAAGCCATCATCCCCATCAGTCATCAAACGCATCAGTGTTTCCGTTCATGATGGCAAGACGAAAGAGTACTCCCTGGCTTACCCAAACAGCCCAATGGAAACGGCAAAGATCACCCTCAATAAGGGAGCACGCTACCAGATCAATGTTGAGGGCATTAACAACCACTGGTACCACACAAACGAACTCACCTTTCAACCAGGAAATACCCAAGGCAACACTGAATCCATCACTATTAATGGGAAAGGTTTGCCCTATACCGTTGAACGTCAGGGCGAAATCATTTCATCATTCTACAATGAGCAAAACTGGCTTGCCTACAAAGTAAATTGCACCCACCATTCGGGGGATGGCCTTGATGGGGTACAGTGTTTACTCAACAACCCAGCGGAAGACAGCCCTATCCGTATTTCTACTCTTCAAGCGGCCAGCCAGATCACACCCTACCAATCCGATGGTGTGGTATTTATTGATACCAAATCCGCCAAGCAAAATATATCTGACAAAAAGTACAAGGTTACCCTGGCTCGCCTGGCTCCCTTGTACGGTCATGAGCAGCTGGAAATTTCAGATAACCAAGGTCACACCGTAGGATGGGGAGTCCTTCTTACCTCAGAAAAAGCCCCCCCGTCCAAGATCAGTGATCTTAACAAAGGCAGGTTTATTCCTGCCCCCTGAGCGGCTCCTGTGAGCCTACATCTGCGTTTTTTTAGAAGCCGATGACTGCCCGGCAACCGGTGTGTCTGGAGCTGGCTGCCGTACAGGGGATATTTTCTGACTATCGGGTGAGAAAGTTTGCAGTATTATTTTGTCACCGTCTAAGAGAACAGGGTAAAAGACCTGGCTACCGCAGTCTGACCGCACTCCATGATGCGGTACTTCAGGGTCTGCCACACGGGGAGGATGTGCCGGCGCGGGGAGTCTGCGGTCTAGCATGTGTGGATGACCGGGAAAACCGTTTTGCCATACATAAGTTGGAGGCAGCAAGGGGCCAGCGGCATGAGTTGGGCCAAAAGGAGGCATACAGCCAAATGGATGTGATGGATGTGATGGATGTGGATAGTAAAAAGGTAAGCCAACAGATGCTGAATCTGGCGGAAGTACGCTATCGTCCTTTGTTGGTTTTTTTTGTCTTTTACGAGGCTTGCCAGAGGAAGGCTGAGGCTCACTAGAAAGAAGCTCGCCAGAGTGAACGGGTATCGCCGCCCCCCTCCTTTTCCTGGGTAAGACAGGTGTTATTTTGTCTGTACTCGCGGCGGTTTTATGGGCACAAATTACAGGGGGTAGCGGAATCTGGATGTCAGTCTGCATACCAACGTCAATACCCTGCCTGCTGCTTTGATTACCCGGCATCTGGGTTTGTTGGCTGTCAGTCTGCATGCCAACGTCGATACCCTGCCTGCTGCTTTGATTATCTGGTATTGGTATCTGGGTCTGGCTGTCAGTCTGTGTACCAACGGTGATACTCTGCCTGCTGCTTTGCTTACTTTCAGCTTCATCTAACTGTTTTCTAAGAGCCGTAACACTGTTACGAAGGGTTGATATGATATCATTTTGCGCTGAAATGGCTTTTTCTTTTTTTTCCAGTTCTTCCTTATCATTTGCGGCTTCAAGTTCAATATCGATAATCTCCTGTTCGTGATTATTTTTAAGATCAGCAATCTGCTCTTCATATTCAACCATTTTTGATTCATGATCTTGTAACGTTCTTAACAGTTTACCTTCATTTTCTTTCAATGATTCCAGTCTGCCTTGCAGATAGTTATTTTTTTCTTTTAATTCCGCCAATTCTTTTGATTCGCACAGGGGAGGCTGTGGCTTGTTCTGCATTTTATTTAAATAATCAAATTTTTCCATAACCACTTTGTCCCACAAGTTTTCAACAGCCTGCTCCCACTTTACTACTGGCACATTAAGTGCTTGGTTATTTTGCAATATAAACTCTGGCTCATTTTCCTGTAAATAATTGCATAAATAGTCACCCAAACTGACACCTTTTTCACTCTCACAATCATAACCAAAGTGAATGGGACCTTTAGGTTTAACACATAAAGCTATTGTTTTTTCTGATGATTTGAATAAAGCCAATAGTTTTGTGGTAGATGACTTATCAATAACCGACTGACAGGCAAGGAACAGCTCAAGCTTGGTACTGACCTTGTCATCAAATTCAGGACTACGCTTACAGCCACTTCCGTTTCTTTTACCCGGGGTATACCCTAAAGCATGCTTGTGAATTTTTTGTTTACGCAGTACTAATCGGTTGTTTTTTATGTACCCCAGTAACATTTTACTGGGATCACTAACATAGTAACCGTATTGACTAATTTCACTGGTTTCTTTAAAAGCAATCATTGTTTGTACTGATGGCGGATCATTATTAAGATTTACCTCCAGGCTTCCTCCTGCTCTTTGGTGCCCCTCCGGGTATTCTTTGCCGATATATTGAAACGGTATACGAATGATCCCGGACTGTTTTTCTTCATAAGTAAGCAACTCAATCTTTACTTGTTTAACAGGCAAAGGTGATGATGAAGGTGAGGATAATCTATTGCTGAATGCTTCTGTAATTTCTTGAATGATACGAATACTTGCATCATCGCGGTTTCTCGTTACCCTTCCTATTTTCTCAATATATTCACATCCGTATTCTTTTTGATAATTATTTTTTATGTTGGTACGCGCTACTCGATGATAGTGAACCAGATGAATGACTTTTTCTCCCTCACTGTTGGTATAAATAAAGCAACCGCCATCAGGTGGAACAGTCGCTCTGCAAATACCTTTGGCTTGGTCATAGAAGTAGGGAGAGCTTAACTCCAGCCTGTAATCATCAGGAATGCCGAGGGATTCGAGGTAACACTTTTCTGTTCTGGCAATAACCGAGATGATTAAAAGGGTGTTGCTATCGGGATCAAGGTTATCAGGCTTTAAATAGTGGACATCTTCAATTTCTATTGCCATTGCGGTCGGCACACAGAGCGTGAGGGCAGTCAAGAGAAGGCCAAATACGGCTAATATCCGGGAAAGAAAGTGTCTATTCATAGCATCACTGGCAAATGGTTTATTCAAAAAATTCTGCTAAGCATAGTCGCTATTTTAACGTTGCAATAATTAATTGTTCGATAAATTCTGGTTACGTGCCAATCGCACTCAATCAAGCCCTCATTTTTTTATTACCCCAATGCAGGCCTGCTTGCCGTACATTAATTCAATATAATAACGCAAAACTTTATCGTAACTGTCCACAGTGTTATCTTGCGGCCTTTGCTCAGGGTCTGCTAACCTTTGCCGGTAAAATGTTGCGGAAAACCACTTTTTAAAATAATAAGCAGGTGCGATATGCGCATATTGGCTTTCATATGTGAAGCGTGTAAGAACTATAACTTAACTGACACAGATGAGCATGGCGGTGCCGTATGTATTTCGTGTGGTCTTCGTTGCGGGCCAGATTCCGAGAGGTTCTTTGATTTCGACAGGCCTGTAACAGCGGCTGTTTTAGGGTGTGGCTCGCTACAAAGACCAGGCTGGAACGCTTGCTGGCACCCTTACACAGTAGATACCTATGATTGCAGGAGTTCTATAGAACCAACCATTGTAACGGATCTGAATAGTCCTTCCTTTAAGGATCTTAGAATTTGTCATTACGATATTGTATTAATGGAGTATTTACCCGATTTACATCATTTAGGGTCACCCTGGTTGTTACTAAAGCCAGGTGGGCTACTCTTTATCCTACAAGGTGGCCTGGACTTAAGCTGGTTGGTTTTAGAAAAACAAGCGGCTGAAACAGGGGGCAAGGACGAGCATAATATAACCGTTGAATCGGTGAGAATATTGTATCAAGCCAAAGGCGCTGTCACTTTTGGTCACTCAGGGTCGTCATGTATATCACGCGAAGCGCTGTCTTTTATATACAGTCATTTTTTTTGGGGTAAACGTTGCTATGATATATCCCCTTCAAACTGTCTGTTTTTTTTCAAGAAAAAGTAACACCCATCTGCCCCCTACCCGATAGATAATCATTCAAATATAAACCGCCTGACATCACATAAAGAGTTACAAACATTGGTATTCATTCCCAACGCCCTATGCTCTATGCGATTGTATTGATCTCCATGAACATAATCGGCATCGGTAAATACATGTTCACCTGATGTTGGGAAAAATAGATAGATGACACCTTTTACGCCCGGCGGTTCATAGCTTCCAACAACACGGACAGCCTTCGACTCTCTTGATTTGATGCTGAATATATGCCCATGCCCAGCCCCGTTGATTTTTAAAAAACTCCTATAACAATACCCGAGTAAATTAGACCACATATTGCCTGGTGCCCTAAGACCCATCATGGCATAAATCGCCAGTGTTCGCATTGATTCTATTCCGGAAAAACAAGGGATGGTATCTGGTTGTATAAAACGAAGGAGGCTATCTGGTTCTAGAGAATCAAGAAGGCTATCGTCAGGTTCTTCTTTGTTCAATTCAGGCAGTGTTGCTGGAATACCATAGGGCGGATGATTTGGGTGTAACATTCTGGGAATTTTGGCAGCAACAAGCTGCATTCTGACGTCGGGGTTAAATATTCTTTCAGGTTCTTTTGAAGTGATACCGTGTTTGTAAATGACAGAGAGCCAACTCATTGTCGCTAAAGTCTCAAGTGCCTCAAGAACGGGGGCTGGAGTATTTGATTTCTGTGACAGACCCGGGATGTAGTTAGCACCAAAAGCAGCGGTTTCTGTCAATTTTAAAGTAGTGCTTGGTCTCAACATAGTTGTCCCTCAATTCATTGTATCAATCCAAAGGCGCTGTCACCTTTGGTCACTCAGGGTCATCATGTATATCCTATAAAGCGCTGTCTTTTATATACGGGCATTTTTTTTGTGGTCGGCGTCACAATACTATATCCCCTTCAAAATGTCTGTTTTTTTTCAAGAAAAAGTAACACCCATCTGACCCACTACCCGATAGATAATCATTCAAATATAAACCGCCTGACATCACATAAAAAGTCACAACTATTGATATTCATACCACCTATGTAATCACGTTCTATACTATCCAATGCATTTACTGCATAATAATCAGCTTCGGTAGAATAATACTCACCTAATGTTGGGAAAAATAGATATAAGACACCTTTTTCTTCCTGCGGTTCATAGCTTCCGAAGACACGGGCAGAAGAAAACAACGTTGATTTGACTCTGAACATATGCCCATACCCAGACCCATTATTTTTTAAAAAACGCCTGTAAGAAAACCCGGGTAAATTAGACCAAATATTGCCTGGTGCCCTGAGCCCCATCATGGCATAAACCGCCAGTGCTTGCATTGGCTCTACTGCGAAAGAACCAAGGGGGCTACGAGCGCGCTCTTTGTTTAATTCAGGCAGTGTTGTGAAAATACCATAGGGCGGATTATTTGGGTGTAACATTCTGGGAATTTTGGCAGCAACAAGCGCCATTCTGTGTTTTCCAGGGAGACTTGCATCGTAATTGCTCCTGACAGAGAGCCAACTTATTGTCGCTAACGTTTCAAGTGTTTCAAGTGTTTCAAGAGCGTGTTCTGGCATATTTGATTTCCATGACAAACCCGGGATGTAGCTAGCACCAAAAGAAAAGAATTTTGTAAGCATAGTTGTCGCCTCAACTCACGCGGCTTGACTTAGTCGCCCGAAGACCGACCTCTGGATTCAACCAGAGTTCATCCAGCTCCTGATTTCTCGTTGTCCTTTTATCTCATCTATCTCATCGTTCCCGATGGCGCGGCTTAACCTGCTGATACAGCTTTTTTCGTTGGCTCTTAATGAGTTCCGGGGAGCTGCCAGAAACAGGGCTTTCCCCACTACAACCATCAACTGTCTTGACGTATAATAGCCCAATTATTAAGCTGTATGATCTCCTCGACAACGCCATGTGCTATGAACGCATATTTCAAAGGTTAAAAGAGACAGCGTTACTTTTGCGGCGCTGTTTAGATAACTCTCCAAAATACATTAAGCGCCTTGTCATTTAGTTGATGAACTCTATGAATTGGCATTCAAAGTGGTGGGTAAAGAAAATCATTTTTTACAGGATATCAGGAGGTTTATATTTGAATACCCCACTGGCGGGTAGTGGTTCAGATGCGTGCTCTTGCATGAATACCTACTGGTCTACCGGCTTTTCTGAAAAAACACCCCCTGATCAACCTGAAAAGAAAGCACACGAAATCTACTTCCCCGAAGGCTGAAAGCACCCCCTGCTCTCGATACAACATAACCCTTGGTACATACTATGGTCTGTTCAAAGACAGCTTCTTTTGGTGCTGAGTACCTACTGGGTCTATCAATGAAATTTCCAAACCCCGTTCTTGAGGAATTTGAAACGTTAGCGACAATGAGCTGGCTCACTATGACGCACAAACACGTTGAAAGTGTCCCTGTAAAAGAGAGAATGGCACTTGTTGCTGCCAGAATTCCCAGAATGCTATGCCCAAATAATCGGCCCTACCATGTTTCAGCAAAACTTCCCTTAACCCTTTTTCCTAACATTCCTTTCCCACCAGACAAACTGCAAACACTGATAATTTATGGCATGATGGGTCTTAGACCAAGCAATTTTTGGCCTGATGAATTGAGGGATCACTTGGCAAGGTTTATAGAATGTGATGAATCCTGGTATGGGCATATATTCAGACTCAGCTCATCGTCAAGACCCTTTCCTGGTCGTGTCTTTGGAAGCTATTACCCCCTGAGAAAATCAAATAAAGTGTATCTATTTTTCCCAACATCAGGTGAGTATTTAGCTCAGAGGAATGACTCTGACTTAAAAGATCAATTCCTGCGCTTAATAATTGAGCTGGTGGATCCCAATCGTGAACTATTTTTTTGTGACGTCAGGGGTTTTATATTTGAACCACATCCCCAGCCCCAGTCACCGTCTAGCTGTACCCTCTTATGATTTTTCCTGCTAAGTAAGGGGCAGTCAGGTTAGTAGCGTAAAGCGCAATGAGTAGAAATTAGTAGCACCAGAAAAAACGACTGTTGTTGTCTGATTTTTGGGATCCATTTCAGTTAAAAGTGATGGGTAAAGAAAGTCATTTTTTATAGGATATCAGGAGGTTTATATTTGCATGCACCTCTGTCGGGTAGTGGTGCAGATGTGTGCTTTTGCATGAATATCTACCGGCTTTTCTGAAAAAACACCCCTTGATCAACCTGAAAAGAAAGCACATAAAATCTACTTCCCCAAAAGCTGAAAACACCCTCTGCTCTGGATACAACATAACCTTGGACACATACTATGACCTATTCAAAGACAGCTTCTTTTGGTGCTGAGTACCTACTGGGTCTATCAATGAAATTTCCACACCCCGTTCTTGAGGAATTTGAAACGTTAGCGACAATGAGTTGGCTCACTATCACGCACAAACACGTTGAAAGTGTCCCTGTAAAAGAGAGAATGGCGCTTGTTACTGCCAGAATTCCCAGAATGCTATGCCCAAATAATCGGCCCTACCATCTTTCAGCAACACTTCCCGTATTAACCCCTTACCATCAAGACCGTCCTTTCCCACCAGAAACACTGGAAGCACTGATAATTTATGGCATGATGGGTCTTAGACCAAGCGCTATATGGCCGTCTCAATTCAAAGCTCACTTGGTAAGGTTTATAGAATGTGATGAATCCTGGTATGGGCATATATTCAAACTCAGATCAACGCTACCACCCTATACCGCTCGTGTCTTCGCCAGCTATCACCCCCTGAGAAAATCAAATAAAGTGTATCTGTTTTTCCCAACATCAGGTGAGTATTTAGCTCAGAGGAATGATTCTGATTTAAAAGATCAGTTCCTGCGCTTAGTAGCTGAGCTGTTGGACCCCAATCGTGAATTCTATTTATGTGACGTCAGGGGTTTTATATTTGAACCACCCCAGACCGAGCCCCAGTCCCCGTCTAGTTGTCGCATCTTATGATTTTTCCTGCTAAGCAAGGGGCAGTCAGGTTAGTAGCGTAAAGCGCAATAAGTAGAAATTAGTAGAGCGAGAACAGCGCCCGTAGCGAGGATTACGAGAAATTGAGGATAAAAACTTCTGCTTCGGAGGATAATAGTGGGGCTATTTGACGAAGAAACAGGAATTTTTAGACCCATTTATCGCAACCGCAGTAGGGCAGTCTATTCTCGGTCAGGCTCCTAGTGGTGCCAAGCTCTAATATCCATCCCCTCTATGCTACCAATGGCCGAGCTTTGTAAGTCCACTTAAATGGCTTGGCC
>NZ_JAVLSP010000069.1:0-21762 GCF_031528575.1 Candidatus Sororendozoicomonas aggregata | reverse complement strand
AATGCTATTTTTCATAAAATCGACTGTAGCCAATGTGCGAGTAAGCGATTGGTAACAAGGGACGGTACCGACTTCGAGATTATTGTACTTTTGTCGTTTATATTAAGGGGATCACGTTTACCCATTGCTCAATAGGGTGTATTAAAAATGTAATACATAATGTAATACATAATATTTCGTGTATAATGACACTGGCGTACACGTTTATGTCTATTTTTATTATTTGAGGTGAATAAATGTTTGATCATAGTGATGTTATGGCTATTCAAAAAAAGATGTTGGAGGAAGAAAGAAAGCGGAAGACTTATTCCTTTAGATGTGACAAGGAACTTGAAACAAAAATAGAGGCTTATACAAGAGTGTACGGTATTCCAGCTTCTGAAATGTTCAGGATCGCTGTTGAGGAGTGGATTACTGATCAAGTACGGATAAATAAATTACACTTAGACAAAAATGGAACACGACAATGAAGCGCTCCCCTGAATTGCGAAATGAGTATAGACGGTCGGCATCAGTAATTGAGTCAAGTATAAATAAAGAATCAAGAACTGTTGATATTTCGTTCTCTTCTGAAACTCCCGTCGAGAAATGGGGTTTTATTGAAATTCTTGACCACAGCCCTGATTCAGTTCGGCTTGATCGACTTAGAAATGGTGGTGCTGTTTTAAAAGACCACGACCGAGGCATTCAGATCGGCGTTGTTGAATCGGTTAGTATTGATGACGACAGAAAATGCCGAGCAGTTGTTCGCTTTGGTAATAGTTCCCAGGCGCAAGACGAATTTAAGGACGTAATCGACGGTATTAGGCGTCATGTATCAGTCGGTTACATCATCCATTCATGGGATGAAGTTGCAGGCACTGATGGAGATATGTACACGGTTAGAGCTACTGATTGGGAGCCTACAGAGATTTCATTCGTTTCTGTTCCGGCAGACCCAACTGTTGGCGTTGGTCGCCAGCTAGATAAAACAGTTAATACGAAACCACCAGTTAAAACAGAAAAAACTGAGAGGAGTCGTATTTCTGATATTATAGCTTCATCACGATATATGGAAAACATTGATGATCTTAAAGAAGAAGCAATAAATAAAGGTTGGAGCGTTGATGAGTTCAAGTCTCGTGCTTATGACAAATTTGTATCTGAACGTTCTTCATATGTACATCCTAGGCCAGTAGTTAATAAATCAGGATTTAGAACATTGGAAAACAATTTCAGTATTGTTAGAGCAGTAAATGCTTTTTTATCTGGGGACTGGAGCGGGGCAGGTCTTGAGCGAGAGGTCTGTCAAGAAATGTCAGCGCACCACGGCGGTCAGGGCGGAATCATTATCCCTCCCAGCGTTCTCATGCACCGATCCAGTGATACTGATACGGCTGGTGGACTTGTGCAGACGGAACACTGGGATAGCCAGTGGATTGATACGTTGCGAGCCAAGACTATTTCCGGCCAGCTAGGGGCTAGATTCTTGGGGGGGCTTAGCGGCAAGGTAAGTATTCCCAAAAAGACGGCCAGCGCATCGTTTGGTTGGTTGTCTGAAGGCAGTAAAGCAACAGAATCAGAGGTAACTGTAGGTAACGTTTCGCTAACAGCCAAGCACATTGGCGGTTCTGTTAATATGACTTTCGAACTCATGCGACAGTCTTCTCCAGCCATTGAGATGATGGTCAGACAGGACTTGTTAAAAGGTTGTGCGCTTGCAGTTGATAAGGCTGTATTTCAGGGGTCAGGAACAAACGATGAGCCGCTTGGCGTGCTTAACCAGGAGATACAAGAAATGGAGGTAGAAGAAATTTCCGCTCCGACCTTTGAGGAAATTGTCAAAATGGAGGCTTACCTGGGTGAAGAAAACGCACTGGACGGGAAGTGCGGCTACGTAGCAAGGCCGACCATGGTTAATGTGCTAAAAAGAACCCGCAAGGACGATGGGTCAGGTCTGTTTGTTGTTGAGAAAGGTCGAGCAAACGACTACCCGATCTACAGCACGACTCAGATGCCCTCAGACATCACGTTGTTTGGTGATTTTTCAGACGTAATGATCGGAACTTGGGGAGCTATTGAGTTAATTCCGGTCAGAGACGCCAAGACAGGAGGTTTAGAGATTGGTTGTCACCAGTTAGCTGATGTTGCCATCAGAAACGCTGAGTCATTCGTTAAAACTGTTCAAGTTGAGGCATAAGTAAATACCGAACAACTTTCTTAAAAAAGTGTCCGTCCGATCCGAACACCCTAGGTAAATCGGACGGACGGACACCCATCAATATTGCTCTATTCCATGCGGCAGTAGGGATAGAAGGAAATTCCCAGATAATAAGTACTAATACATACACTCACTAACCATGTTGGTGGAGAGTCCATGGTTAATTGCATGGAAATCCTACACCAAAACCTACACCATAAACCATATACATACACCAAAAGCCACTATTATCAAGGGCTTTAATATCAGGAGGTCATATCATCAAAGAATTTCTTAACCCCTTCAAAGAAAGAGGTTTTTTTAGGCGACTGGCGTTCCTCCCCTTCGGACTCAAAGGTCTTTTGCAGCTTGTGCATCAGTTCTTTTTGCGCTTCGGTCAGTTTCACGGGGGTTTCCACGACAACCCGACACATCAAGTCACCGGAGGAACCACCGCGCACAGGTGTGACACCTTTACCACGCAGGCGGAACAATTTACCGGTTTGGGTTTCTGAAGGAATCTTCAGCTTAACACGGCCATCCAGTGTCGGTACCTCCAGCTCACCGCCAAGGGCAGCATCCACAAAAGTAATCGGCACTTCGCAGTACAAATGTTTACCGTCGCGCTGGAAGATGGCGTGATCGGCGACACTGACCTGAACATACAGATCACCGGCAGGGCCACCGTTTACACCAGCCTCACCTTCACCAGCCAGGCGAATACGATCACCGGTATCGACACCTGCCGGAATTTTAACCGACAAGGTTTTGTATTCCTGCACACGGCCCTGACCGCGACAGTCGCGGCAAGGGTCTTTGATTATTTTGCCTGACCCACGGCAGTCAGGACAGGTTTGCTGAACAGAGAAGAAGCCCTGTTGCATCCGCACCTGCCCAACACCACCACAGGTTGAACAATTTACAGGTTTTGAACCTTTTTTCGCACCCGAGCCATCACAGGTCTTACACTCCACCAAGGTCGGAATCCTGATTTTCTTGGACGCGCCTTTTACCGCTTCTTCAAGGCCGAGTTCCAGCTGATAACGAAGGTCTGCGCCATGCTGCGCGCTGCTTCGAGACTGACCACCAGCGCCAGCGCCCCCAAAGATATCACCGAAGACATCACCAAAAATATCGCTGAAATTACCGGCACCGCCAAACCCGCCAGCACCGCCCATATTCGGGTCAACACCGGCATGGCCGTGTCGATCATAAGCACCACGTTTTTGATCATCAGACAAGATTTCAAACGCTTCATTCACTTCCTTGAAACGTTCTTCGGCATCCTTATTATCTGGATTACGATCAGGGTGATACTTCATGGCCATGCGACGGTAGGCCTTTTTAATGTCTTTGTCAGAAGCGCCTCTTTCAACACCGAGCACTTCGTAATAATCGCGTTTTGCCATAAGTAAAACCCTGAAACTCGCTTTTCACTATCTTCTTAACCGTGACATTCCAGTCCTTATTGCCTGTTGGACAATGAAAGCTGATGACGGCTGCCGTGATGGTTAAACACAGCTGATTTTGTTGAAACGTAAATGCGACAACGCGGGAGAGAGCTCCCGCGTTGTCTGACATCATACGATCATACCTCGACGGGCAGACAGTAGGGATGTCCCTTACTTCTTGTCTTCTTTCACTTCTTCAAACTCAGCATCAACAGCGTCATCAGCTTTGGATTCAGCTTTAGTGTCGCTTTGCTGAGCCTGTGTACCTTCAGGCTGTGGTTGCGCTTCGGCATACATCTTCTGCGCCAGGTTGCCAGAGGCTTCAGTCAGTGCTTTAGTTTTGGCTTCGATGTCGTCCTTGTCGTCGCCTTTAACGGCTTCTTCCAATGCGGTGATGGCAGCATTGATGGCTGTCTTCTCTTCTTCCGTCGCTTTATCGCCCGCTTCCTCCAGTGTTTTTCGGGTAGCATGGATCAGGCCGTCAGCACTGTTACGGGCAGAAGCCAGCTCTTCAAACTTCTTGTCTTCAGCGGCGTTGGCCTCAGCGTCCTTCACCATGGTCTCGATTTCATCATCAGACAGACCACTTGATGCCTTGATGACAATGGATTGTTCCTTGCCGGTTGCCTTGTCTTTAGCGGACACGTTCAAGATACCATTAGCGTCCAGGTCAAAGCTCACTTCGATCTGAGGCATGCCACGGGGCGCCGGGGGAATGTCCGCCAGGTCAAAGCGGCCCAGGGATTTGTTCTGAGTCGCCTGCTTGCGCTCACCCTGACACACGTGAATGGTGACTGCTGTCTGGTTATCATCAGCGGTAGAGAACACTTGAGACTTCTTAGTCGGGATCGTGGTGTTCTTGTCGATCAGGGAGGTCATGACGCCACCCATGGTCTCGATACCCAAAGTCAAAGGCGTAACGTCCAGTAGCAACACGTCTTTCACGTCGCCAGCGAGAACCGCGGCCTGAATGGATGCGCCCATGGCAACGGCTTCATCAGGGTTCACGTCTTTACGTGCTTCCTTGCCGAAGAATTTGGCCACACGCTCCTGTGCCAGTGGCATACGTGTCTGACCACCCACCAGAATGACTTCGTCGATATCAGCGATATCCAGATCAGCATCTTTCAGGGCAGTGCGACAAGGCTCCAGGGAGCGCTCAATCAGGTCTTCAACCAGAGACTCCAGCTTGGCACGGGTCACTTTCACATTCAGGTGCTTGGGGCCTGTGGCATCTGCTGTAATATAAGGCAGGTTAACATCGGTCTGCTGCGCGGAAGACAGTTCGATTTTGGCTTTTTCAGCCGCTTCTTTCAGGCGCTGCATAGCCAGGGGATCGCCAGTGAGATCCATACCCTGGTCTTTCTTGAATTCAGCAGCCAGAAACTCGATCAGGCGCAGGTCAAAGTCTTCACCACCGAGGAAGGTGTCACCGTTAGTGGCCAGCACTTCAAACTGGTGCTCACCGTCAACGTCGGCAATTTCAATGATGGAGATATCGAAGGTACCACCGCCCAGGTCATAAACGGCAACGGTCTGATCGCCTTTTTTCTTGTCCATGCCATAAGCCAGTGCGGCAGCAGTAGGCTCGTTGATGATACGCTTGACTTCCAGACCGGCGATACGACCAGCATCTTTGGTGGCCTGGCGCTGGGAATCATTGAAGTAAGCCGGTACAGTAATAACGGCTTCTGTTACCGTTTCGCCGAGGTAATCCTCTGCGGTTTTCTTCATTTTCTTCAGAATCTCAGCAGAAATCTGAGGCGGTGCTTTCTTGTCGCCTTTGACTTCAACCCAGGCATCGCCATTGTCGGCTTCGCTAATTTTGTATGGCACCATTTTGATGTCTTTCTGAACGACATCATCTTTGAAGCGGCGACCAATCAAGCGCTTAATGGCAAACAGGGTGCTATCGGGGTTAGTCACGGCCTGACGCTTCGCGGGTTGACCTACCAGGGTTTCACCATCGTCGGTAAATGCAATGATGGAAGGCGTCGTACGCGCTCCTTCCGCGTTTTCCAATACTTTGGGTTTTTCACCATCCAGTAGGGCCACACAGGAGTTGGTTGTACCCAGGTCAATACCGATTATCTTACCCATTGCTGATCTTCTCCACCGCCCTGCTCACAGAGCTGTTAACTATCCGGTTATGCCTATGCCACATATTAAACCAGGCAGTGCCTGGTATTTTCACTACGGGTATTGGCCTTTGCATTGATATATGGGAACGGCTGATTTTTTTTCAAGACCATTCCTGTAACATATTTAGTGATTTATTTAACGATTGTTACAAAACCTATGGGGGTATAGCCCTAGGAGGCTGTCCGAGAATAGACTGCCCTACTGCGGTGGCAGCAAATTGGTCTAAAAAGTCGGAAATTTTTAGCAAATAGAACCACTATTCACTAAAAATTTCCGACTTTTTATCCTCAATTTTCTGCCATCCTCGCTACGGGCGCTATTCTCGGTCAGCCTCCTAGGAGCCTTTAGAAACAACGACCATGGCCGGGCGAACAACGCGCTCATTCAGGGTATACCCTTTCTGAAACACCTCCAGCACGGTGTTTGGCTCAACATCCGGGTTAGGTACCGTAGACATGGCCTGATGGAAGTGAGGGTCGAAGGGTTCACCTTCAGGGTCCACAGGCTTCACGCTAAAACGGGCCAGGGTATCAAGGAACAGCTTCAGCGTCAGTTCCATGCCTTCTTTAATACCCTCATGGCTTCCTTCCGCCTGCTCGGTACTCTCAATGCCTTTTTCCAGGCTGTCGACCACAGGCAACAGGGACTCAACAAATTTATCCAGGGCGAATTTGTGCGCTTTTTCCACATCCTGCTGAGCACGACGCTTTACGTTCTGAACTTCAGCCTGGGCACGCAGCATGTGATCTTTAGCTTGTGCCAATTCATTGGCTAAGGCATCGACTTTTCCCTGCCAGTCAGTCGTGTTTTCAACAACTTGCTCTTCAGAAGAGGTGTCCTGTTCTGGCTGCCCGGCCGTACTCTCTTCATCAGTCGCTTTTTCGATGGTTATTTCTTCAGCAGTCTCTAACTTTTCTTCGACTTTACTGTTTTCTACAGTCATTCTGTTTCTCCAAAGCGGACTCACCTGTTGCCACAGGCCTGACATTCTACATAAAAGGGACATAATAGGTTGAAAGTTATTATGGAGGCAGATCTTCTCGTTTCAAGACAGGCTCTGGGTGTTTTTTTGCGAACGTAAGTCGTTTTTCGCTCCCTTTCCCAGCGAGTGTTGAAAGGTGCGGTGTTTTTGAACCTGAATTCGGCAGTTGATCCCTTTTAGCTCTTGTTAGCGCCTTATTTCTCATGGAAAAAACGGCATTCAACGGCTAAATTCAGGTTAAACCCAAGCCATTAAGCCATCAATGCGGTCATATTCCCTGTTAAGGCGGCCTTGCATCAAACAAGCAAACAAATGACAGGTACTATCGTACAAAAATCACGCCACTTGCCTGATAGTAGTACCCGGCATTAACGCGTCATCGACAACCCCGAACGAAACCATTACCACCTCATGCCCGGCACAGAGGTGGCAATTCAAGGGGGCTATTTAGTGATCAGGATCAACAAGCCAGGCAGCACAAAAAAAGCCAGCGCTAAATAGATGAAAGCATAAACACGCTTGTAACTGGCAAGCTCAGCCAGACGGTCAGCCAGGAAAAGCGGAATCATTCGCAGCCATTTAATACCATAGATCATCACCACAGCCACAGCGTTAAACAGGAAGTGCACGCAAGCAATGGTCATTGCGGGTAAAGCGGCCGGACCAGAAATGGCCGTTGCCGCCAGCAGCGCGGTAATGGTTGTGCCAATGTTAGCACCCAACGTAAAAGGGTACATCTGGCGTACCGTGAAAACGCCAGAACCCACCAACGGTACCATCAAACTGGTGGTAGTCGAAGAAGATTGCACAAGGACTGTTATGACGGCGCCGGAGGCAATGCCACTAAGCGGTCCACGACCGATAGATATATGCAACAACTCTTTCGCGCGCCCGACCATGACTTTTTTGAGAAGTTTTCCCAAGCGGATAACAGAGATAAAAATCAGGAAGATGCCGACGGCAGTCATAGCGATACCACCAAGGCTGGCATTGGGCAGAACAGCGGCAAACCCTTTAATGATATCCACAGACGGTTGCGTCAGGGTTTTCATAAAGTTCAGGTTGCCCATGGAGACATTTTGGCCACCGGTGACCGCACTGGCAAGGTAATTGGCTGACTTTGACAGAAACCCAGTGGTCAGTTCCAGTGGCAAGATGATCAGCACCGCAAGGTAATTGAAAAAATCATGCAACGTTGACGCGCAGAACGCGCGCTTAAATTCTTTATCACAGCCAATATGGCCCAGACTCACCAGTGTATTGGTGATGGTTGTACCGATATTGGCACCCATAATCATTGGAATCGCCATTTCCACGGGTAAACCACCGGCCACCAAACCGACAATCACGGAAGTAACAGTACTGGACGACTGGACCAGCGCTGTGGCCAATGTGCCTACAATCAGGGCCATTAACGGATTGGTGGCAAAGCTGAACAGATTGGCAGCAGCTTCACTGCCACCTGCGGCAAGCTTGAAGCCGGAACCCACAACGCTGACAGCAACAAGCAGCGCATAAATCCATAGTATAACGCGCAGCCAAATGCGCCCGTAATGACGGGTGGTTACGGTCTTGATGCTAGCCGCAGGACTGGATGGAATAGTCACTTCAGACATAATTGCACCTTAGTACTAAATAATATATTGAACAGGACAACAGTCTTGCTTTATGACAGAAACAGTAAAAGTCACCTTAACAGTCGCGCGACCAAGGGATTTGGGATAAATGGGACTAAAAAAGCCGATGCTGTTCATTAAATAGCAGGTTATCCGCCGCTCAACATCAATTTTTTATCAGCCGTTTTTCTTGATCCTCTCTAGGAGCCTGACCGAGAATAGCGCCCGTAGCGAGGATTACGAGAAATGGAGGATAAAAATTTCTGCTTCTGAGGATAATAGTGGGGCTATTTGACGAGGAAGCAGGAATTTTTAGACCAATTTATCGCAACCGCAGTAGGGCAGTCTATTCTCGGACAGGCTCCTGCGCGCAGACTTTTAACAGCGCTTGTTCAATTGTGGCAAAGGTATGTGATTTTCAAACAGACTTTTGAGCGCCAACGTTATCACTGAAACACACCAATGATTAACAAAAGATAAATACCGAAATTCAGCTATTTAAAGAATATTCCAAGACTTTCCCCAATAAACAGCTATAAAAAAGAAACAGCCAGGGTGTTATCTGGTGGGTTCTCATCATAAAAGTATTGGGAAAGTCTGTCGAATTCAGACTCAGGCCAGTAAGGTGAAAAAACGGACAATAACCCCTGCCATTGCTATGGCGTCGTAAAACGTTAACCCGAACCAGCCATTAAACGCGGTTTTCTCAGAGGTTTAGCGCTTATGGCACATGTAACCAATCAGTTGCCAAAAACACTACCACTACCACTACATTACCAATACAAAGCTCTATTTTAACGACAGTAGACTTTTTTAAGGACGACACATAGCCGCTTTCAACTATCACCGTACTTGTACCAAGCGCAATAGCAAAAATCAGCTCAGCAATTCATCAAATAACTGAACGGCAACACTGTCACCGACATGGACACCGCCATTGTCTTCTGGTAACACAATATAACAGTCCGCTACACCCATGGAATGGAGGATTCCCGAACACTGGCCGCCTGTTGTCGAAACGGTTATCTGTCCTGTATCGGTAATTTCACAAATACCGCGCTGAAACTCCTTACGTCCCGGATGTTTTTTCAGGGGGGTTTGACAGGTTGCCTGAATTTCTCGCACAGGCGGTGTTGTCATATTCATCATTACCCGAAGGGCCGGAGCCGCTAATTGCTGAAAAGACACCAGCGCAGAGACCGGATTGCCCGGCAGCCCAAAAAAAACACTGTCGCCAAGCTTACCAAAGGTAAACGGCTTTCCGGGTTTTATGGCGATCTTCCAGAAGGTGACCTCTCCCATTTCATCAAGCGCGTCTCTGGTATAATCAGACTCACCCACAGAGACTCCGCCTGACGTAATGACAACATCAGCCTGCTCATTTGCCTGAGCCAGTGCCTCTCTGATCCGTTGGGGGTCGTCAGGGATACAACCAAGATCAATAACCTCACTGTTCATTTTCGATAACATCGCCTTGATGGCAAAACGATTACTGTCGTAAATTTCACCGTAACGAAGTGCTTCACCCGGTTGACGCAGCTCGTCACCTGTTGAAAAAACGGCAACCTTCAAGGGCCGAAATACTGACACCGTTGACACGCCCATAGCAGCAAGAAGACCAATATCTTGTGCTTTTATTTTATGGCCCTGTTTAAAAATGCAGGCACCGCATTGAATATCATCACCCATCGGACGAATACTGGCACCTGCAGCATCCGGCCATTGGGTAAACTGGATACCTTTGGGGGTTTTGCGCGCGTACTCTTGCATAATCACTGTGTCAGCCCCTTCAGGAATACAGCCACCGGTCATAATGCGGACACAGCATCCCTCAGGCATCGTGCCTGTAAAAGGCTTACCGGCAAAAGACTCTCCGGCCACAGGCAAAGCTTGTTCACTGGCCAGTTCCGTCAGCCTGACAGCATAGCCGTCCATGGAAGCGTTATCGTGAGAAGGGACATTGACAGGTGACACCACGCTATCAGCAAGGATAAAACCGAGGCTTTCTGCCAGCGCGCGGTCAACTGTCTCTTTTATCGGGGTGATGTGTTTTTGCAATAGCGCTTGTGCTTTTTCGAGGGAAATAAGCCCAGGCGCGTTACAATGGTCAAGCATTGATGAAACTCCAGCTTTAGGTTCAACGCCATTTTACGCTGTTAAAATCAGCGTGAAAACATCACCGTGCTGTTTTGAAAGGCTGTTTCAAAAGCGTTTTCTCAAAAGACAGTGTCTGTGTTTCATGTAGTGTTGAAATAAGCGCCTGGCTTGAACACCACCGTTTAAAAGCAACTGCGTTAAATACAAAAAAATACTTGATAAGCGCCGCGCCTTCCTTATAATTCCCCCCGCTTGGTGAGGGCAAAGCGCCTTCACTGAGACCTTGGTGGTGGGCGTAGCTCAGTTGGCAGAGCTCCGGATTGTGATTCCGGCGGTCGAGGGTTCGAGCCCCTTCGCCCACCCCAAACTCATGGATTGAGTCCTTCCATTTCCCCAAACACCCCGCATCATAAAGATCTTTTACCGAAGCGCGCATCATAAAATAAAGCTCCCGGCGTTATACCAATCAAACTTTCTAACCCCGTGATGAGCATGGCTACCTGAGTGGACGTTCGCTATAATCAGTGCTCCATTTGGCTGACACAAAAGAGTCGCAATGACAGATCGTGGTGTTTTGCTGGTTAATTTGGGTTCCCCTGACAGCCCCTCTGAGGCAGATGTTCGGCAGTATCTGAATGAATTTCTGATGGACGGTAATGTCATTGACCTGCCCTGGCTGATACGACGCATGATTGTCAGCCTTTTTGTCCTGCCTAAGCGACCCGCACAGTCTGCAAAAGCCTATAAAAGCATTTGGACAGATAAAGGCTCGCCACTGATTTGCCACAGCAAGGCTTTGGCCGCTGAACTCTCAGCACAGCTTGAAACGCCCATTGAGCTGGCGATGCGTTATGGAAAGCCTGATATGGAACAAGCGCTGTTGCGGCTAGCTAATCAACCCGGCATTAAGGACATCCTGCTTTTCCCTTTATACCCCCATTACGCCATGTCCACGGTAAAAACGGTGAAGGAAAAGGCTCAGGCCATTATGCGGCAACACAATTTATCGGTGACATTAAGGGTGCACGGTGAGTTTTATGATCACCAGGGCTATATTGCCGCTTTGGTTAATTCTGCCCAACCCTGGCTGGAAAAGGACTATGACCAGTTAGTGTTCAGCTTTCACGGTGTGCCTGTTCGCCATATCCATAAAGACGACAGCACCGGTGGTCATTGTCTGAAAAGTCCTGACTGCTGCAATACGCCCTCACCGGCCCATCGCGCCTGTTATCGTCACCAGGTGTACCGAACCGCGCAGTGTTTTGTTGAGCAAGCCGGTATTGCCGAGCACAAATACACGGTAGCGTTTCAGTCCCGACTTGGGCGCGCTAAGTGGCTGGAACCCAATACAGTGGATATTTTAGTGCAACTGGCGCGGCAGGGGGCTAAAAAAGTACTGGTCATCTGTCCGTCATTTATTTCAGACTGCCTTGAAACCCTCGAAGAAATTGATATAGCCGCCAAAGAGACGTTTAAGCAGGCAGGGGGGGAATCACTGACGCTCATACCTTGTTTGAATGAACACCCGAGTTGGGTGAAATTGCTCTGTGATTGGTTGAAGGCGCCCGCTGAGGCTCCTAACCCGGATATTTCATAAACTGCCCTGAGAATTGCGCGGAACCTTGCGGCTCTGAGGGATTTCGCGAAGGAGCGCCGTACCGGGGAGTACGGTCAACTGAGCAAAACTCCCTTAGAGCCGCAAGGAGCAAGCAAGGCCAGGAGTATGTTTATGAAATATCCGGGCTAAGCATGACTGACTGGATACATGTCTGATTAAGAACGTTCCCTGAACTATCACCATCCGGGACGTCGACCTTTCATCAGCCATGTAGTTACTGGTCAAAGGCTGTGTCCCTCACCTATGGCATCTGTCAATGGGAATCAATGCTGAGGGATGGTTTCCAGGTAAGTCAGTAGTTCCTGATCTGAAAATGCCCGGGTAAGCGCGTCACTTAGCACCTGATTAACCAGCGCCTTGTTTTTATCATCCGATGGTGCTGCAAGCACTCGTTCCGATAACTTACTTTCATAGTTGCCATCAAATTTTTTACCCTGTGATACCACAACCACTCGCACCTGCGCACTGAGGTCAACCTTGGTAATATAAGCTACTCCTGGCGCATGGTATGTCAGCCGATCAAGGTATACGGTCAGCGTTGGGGCTGACTCAGCATCGGTGATAGTAAAACCCATTTGGCGCAGAGCCAACTCCACTGATGACTGTATAGACAGTGTGGTATCAGCATCCGTTACAATTTTGTTCGTCTTGCTATACACGCCGCCCCGGCTTCCCAATGACGGGCTGCTACGGTTATCCATAACATTCACATGGAGTTCCCCTCTGAAGTGCCTGTCCTGCCGCGTGACTGAGACTTTGGGTGATACATCAATCTGTTGGGGACTCAGGGCGCAACCCGTAAGAAAACCACATAAAATGATAAAAACGGTCAGCACCTTCTTCATATTGTTAATCCAGGGCTTATTTAAAAAAATGACGCTCTTTTTTCATAAAACAAAAGCATCAACCGCTTGCGATCACAGAAATAGCGCTATACTATCAGTGTTCTAAACAACCTATAAACATTAACCAAGTACAATGAAACCAAATACAGCGCCACCGCACCCCGAAAAAAAATACGATAGTGATGTCTATCTCATATCCTCCTGCCTGTTGCTACCTAGCCTATTGCTATCCAGCCTTCGACTACCCCTGGCTGTTTAATCATCCTTTTGATTAATAAAGCCCTGCTTTCGTCAATTTAAATCATCTTTCTATCCATAAGCAGAAGAATAGGTAAGTTATGACCAATCAACAGGTTGTTATTTTTGATACCACTTTGCGCGATGGTGAGCAAAGCCCCGGCGCGTCTATGACGCACGATGAAAAAGTGCGTATTGCTCTGGCGCTGGAACGCTTGAAGGTTGATGTTATTGAGGCAGGATTTGCCATTTCCAGCCCCGGCGACTTTAAGGCTATTCATTCCATTGCTAAAACCGTCACTGAAAGCACAGTTTGTAGTTTATCGCGCGCGCTTGAAAAAGACATTGATCGCGCGGCACAGGCGATAAAGCCGGCCAAACAAGGGAGGATTCACACCTTTATCGCCACATCCCCTATCCATATGCACCACAAGCTGAATATGACACCGGAGCAAGTGATTGAGCAAGCCGAGCTTGCTGTCCGTCATGCCAGAAATTACATTGATGACGTTGAGTTCTCCTGTGAAGACGCTGGTCGATCTGAGGTTGACTTTCTTTGTCGTGTGATTGAAGCAGCAATTAATGCCGGTGCAACCACTATTAATATCCCCGATACCGTTGGTTATACCTTACCGCATCAATTTGGTGAAACGATTAAAACCCTGATTGAACGCATCCCAAATTCAGACAAAGCCGTTTTCTCAGTACATTGCCACAATGATTTGGGGTTGGCAGTGGCTAATTCACTGTCGGCGGTTGTCAATGGTGCCCGACAGGTTGAATGCACCATCAACGGCCTGGGCGAACGGGCTGGCAATGCCTCACTCGAAGAGTTAGTGATGGTTATTAAAACCCGACAGGATAGCCTGAAGCTTGACACTGGCATTGACACCCGACACATTGTTCCCACATCCAGACTGGTTTCAGGTATTACCGGGTTTCCGGTCCAGCCCAATAAGGCTATTGTCGGTGCCAATGCTTTTGCCCACGAATCAGGTATTCATCAGGATGGTTTTATCAAAAACCGTGAAACCTACGAAATAATGAAACCAGAAGATGTTGGCTGGAATACCAGCCGCATTACCCTGGGCAAACTCTCTGGTCGCAATGCTTTTAAAGTGCGCATGGAAGAACTGGGTATTACCTTCGAGACGCAAGAAGCCTTGAATGAGGTTTTCAGCCGATTCAAAATCCTGGCGGATAAAAAGAGTGAGATCTACGACGAAGACCTACAGGCTCTGGTCAGTGATGTATGCTCTGGGGATGTCCCGAAAAAATATGTGTTGCTGATGATGGAAGCCAGCTCCAGTACCAACAAGCAACCCACAGCGGCAATGGTGATTAATGTTGACGGTCAACCCCATGAAGTGACCAGCGAAGGCGACGGGCCAGTGGACGCTGTCTTCAAAGCCATTGAGAAAGTTGTACAGTCCGGGGCCCGTCTGGCATTGTATAATGTCAGTAGCATGACCAGTGGTTCTGATTCTCAAGGTGGTGTCACCGTTCGGCTGGAAAAATCCGGGCGGATTGTTAATGGTATCGGTAAAGATACGGATATTGTGCTGGCCTCAGCCAAAGCCTATATTGACGCACTGAATCTGCTCACTATTGAGCCCCGAAAAACAAACCCCACAAGCGCTATCATGTAAGGCTATATGCAACTGAGTGAGCACCACCGCCAAGCCTATCTAGAGGCCATGGGCATTCAGCTTTGGTTTCCCCGGGTAGAATTGCCCCGTGCCGTTCCTGCCCGCTCCCTTGAAGGGGTTGCCAATGCCGCGCCGACCCAGCCGACTCCCCGGCAGGACAAAACCCCCGGCGAGTCCTGTAAACAACAAGTAGCCAGTGCCGCGCAAAAGGTGTTGGGTTCCTCAGATATTCTCCACCGGATGGGGCTTGCTGAGCCTTTGCCTGAAGCACCTTCGGATAAAGTGCCGACAACACAAAAAGAAGCCGGTGTTGAACCGCTTGTGGAACACGCTGCCACCGTCTGTCAGTTTCGGCTGGTTGTGGTGCCTCTCGGTCACTATCACCTGGCAATTACGGAAATGCCGTATACGGGTTTAAACCAGTTTAGCCGTTATCACCTGCGGTTGTTGCAGGATATTGCCCGAGCACTTCGGCTGGAGGCTCCCGGTCAACAGTTTTGTGAATTTAGCTGGCCGTTAAGCAAGGGAGCTGCCCGGGGCAGTTTACTCAGCCTGATCAGTCAAAATGACCGCGCGGCAGCTGACGCGGTTCGTGCCTTTTTGCAAAATCAGTTTGGACTATCCCGGCAGCATGTTATCCTGCTGTTCGGTCAGGCGGCCGCGCGCTTTGTCATCAATCCCGGCAAATCCTTTGATGCCCTTCGAGGGGCGCGAACAGGCTTGTTTGACAATCAACAGGTGGCTGTAACCTACAGCCTGAACGAGCTGATGAAGATTCCCGCGTTAAAAGCCGACGCCTGGGCTGATCTTCGGTCGTTACTTTCCACAACATTGCCTGATTAATACGATTCATTGCATGCTGACATTCAGAGCCATGACGGAGAAGGATCTGCCCAGGGTTGCCGTTATTGAAAAAGCCGCAGGGTCACATCCCTGGCGAACCAGCCATTTTATTGATAGCCTGAAATCCCGTCATTGCTGCCAGGTGGCTGTAATGAATAATACGATTGTTGGTCAGGGTGTCATGATGCTGGTTGCTGATGAAGCTCACCTGCTCATTTTATCCGTCCATGGCGGCTTTCAAGGTCAGGGTATTGGTAAGGCTATTTTACGACAGTTGACAGAAAAAGCGCAACAATGTGAGGTGCGCTCTTTTTTTCTGGAAGTGCGTGAGTCCAATACAACTGCCCGCCAGCTTTATGCCAATGAAGGCTTTAACGAAATTGGTCGGCGACGGGGATACTATCCACTATCGGGAGGTTTGTCAGAGGACGCGATTGTGATGGCAATGGAAATCTTCCCGTAATCTGTTCTGTGGTCTAAGACTTTCTAATTATTCTATTGCGGTGGTTATCTGAGGAAATATCCGGGTTAGAGTTTCTCGCCATAGCTAACGTGAGTTCAACGGATATTCTTTTGTCCCGCAAGGGATACAGATATAAAAAGAACGAACGCTTAGGTAAAGACAGTTCATTGGAGCCACATTTCCCATATGTTCTTAGCCACTGGCATGTCGGTATTCTGGCTACACTCTGACACTGGGCAGTGTCATGGTAACCGTCGCCGAATCACCTCAGGCAACAACCACCGTTACGCAAAGCCTGCTAAAGAAGCCGATCACAGTCACCACAAGCATACCGGCGGCGGATTGTTTTCCCATTATCCCGAACCTACCCGATGATTTAGAGCAAATGTTAGCAAAATACGATTTCGATTCTGATAAAGCAGCGGCACCTGACGTTTAACCCAGCCCTTGTACAGAACCGCTTATCCCGCTACCCCTGCCCATGGCGAAGTTGGAACGTTTGATGGGAACTATTCCACGGCTTCCTCCATTTTTTGCGGTGTTACCTCCAGTGGGGAGGGTGATCGCAAATCAGAGGAATCCAGTGTACTCTGCTCCATCTCTTTTTTGACCCGAATGCCCAAATTCATAAATTCATTGGCCTGTGAAATAAGATTACCCCGCCCCTGTTTCAGCGTATTCATAGCATCGTCGTAGGTACCGCGGGCAGTGGTCATCTGGTTATCCAGCCTCTCCATTTTCTCAACAAAGACCCGGAGTTTGTCATAAAGCAGCCCTGCCCTGTCAGCCAGCTTTTTAGCATTGGTGTTTTGTCGCTCAATGGTCCAGAGATTGGCCACTGTTCGAAGGGTCGCCAGAAGTGTTGTAGGGGTTACAACAACAATGCGCTGCTCAAAGGCATCGTTAAACAATTTCTGATCATGCTGAAAGGCCACCATAAACGCCGGCTCAATGGGCATAAACATAAAGATAAAATCAGGTGCTTCAATGCCTGCCAACTGAGCATAGCCTTTTTCACTCAAGCCTTTGATATGGTTACGTACGCTTTGAATATGCCCAGCCAGGGCTTTATCCCGAAGACTATCATCTTCCGCATTCACGTAAGACATGTAATCCACCAGCGAAACCTTGGAGTCAATGATCAGGTGCTTTTTCTCGGGCAAATAAACAACAAAATCTGGTCGTTTGTTTTGCCCTTCATCGTCCTTAAAGCTGGCTTCCCGCGCATATTCCTCGCCTTTTCTCAAGCCGCTTTTTTCCAGGATTTGCTCAACTTGTAATTCACCCCAGTTGCCCTGTAGTTTTTTATCACCCTTCAGGGCTTTAGCAAGATTACTGGCTTCATCAGTGATTTTTTGATTCAGCGATCGCAGAGTTTCCAACTGCTGTTTGAGCGCCGCACGACCCGCGTGCTCTTCCTTACGCGCGTCTTCGACTTTATTGCGAAAATCATTCAACTGTGTGCTAAAAGGTTTTAGCAGTGTTTCCAGACGGTCTTTGTGTTGCTCTGAAAACGCTTTACCCTTGGCATCAAAAATCTCATTAGCCAGGTTATTAAACTCTTCTTTCATGAGCGTTTTGTTTTCGTGTAACTGCCGCAGTGCTTCTTGGTTGTGGCGTTGTTGCTCTTCGAGCCGGGCCTGCAACTCATGATGGCTTTTTTCTGCTTCTGTACGGGCAGCTCGCTCTTGTTCAATGGCTTGCAGCAGCGTCTCTTTTTCTGCCTGCAAACGACGAAGATGAACCGTTTGCTCGTTCGCCTGACCTTCGAGCTGACGCGCCTGCAGCAAGTCATTTTCGTATTGCTCAATACGCAGTTTCAGGCCCGCCACCTCTTCATGTTGTTCTGATAGCCTGGCGCTGGACGCCTCCAGGCGGGTTTGCAGCGCTTGTTTATCGATAAGTTCAACTTGATGCTCTGAACGAAGGGTATCAAGGGCAAGGGCCGCCTTTTCCTGGGTAACCTTCAGCTCGCTCAGCGAGGCAACCAGTTGGCCCTTTTCGCTATCCAACTGGCTATATTTCCGCACTGATTGTTGACGACAGGTTAACCAGGTTATAACGCCTGTGATGATAGCTGCAACAATAGCAACGGTAATGGCAATGGATGACATGAAACGTCCTCTGCTGACCTTTTTTGCCTGAGTCTACCATAACAGGTAACAAGGCGTGATGCCCCCCGTATTACCAGCATTTATTTTTCGCCTGCTTTCAGGCACGTTGAACAGCAGAAAGAACGCGCTTTGACAGGCACCGGAAATCAGGCGGTCACCCCTGAACAACAGACAACCAAACGGCTTGAGGCTGAGAATAACGGGCCGTTCAATGCATTGCTGGCCGGTTTTGGTGATCATTTTTTCAGCTGGGTTGAGTTTGCGCTTCGAGCTGTATAAAGTGACCAGATAAAGCCCCTCTGCCACGGCACAATCAACCTGAGTCATGGTGCTACTTTGTTGTCTGGCAATCATGGCTGACAGTTTTTTTATGGAGTGATGCTCGCGTCATACTATTGAACCCAATGAGCCAGTTCTTTCAGATTCACGCGGAAAACCCACAGCCAAGACTCGTGCGCCAGGCAGTAGATATCATCCGTTCGGGTGGTGTCATCGCCTACCCGACAGATTCAGCCTATGCCCTGGGTTGCTCAATTGGCAAGAAAAAAAGTGTTGACCGGCTCCGACAGATCCGACGTCTGAGTGACCAACATAATTTCACCCTCGTCTGCCGGGACCTTTCAGAGCTGGCTGTGTATGCCCAGGTGAATAACAGCCATTACCGGCTACTCAAAGCCCATACCCCCGGAGCTTATACGTTTATTCTCAAAGGCACACGGGAAGTACCCCGGCGTCTAATGCACCCTAAACGTAAAACCATTGGTATACGTGTCCCCGACTGCATTATCACCCAGGCTTTGCTCTGTGAACTGAATGCGCCATTGATCAGCACGACACTTGCCTTGCCTGATGATGAAACGCCTTTGCTTGACCCCTATGAGATACGCCAAATGCTGGAACATCAGTTGGACCTGGTTATTGACGGTGGCTATTGTGGGATGGAGGCCACCACAGTGGTTAGCTTGCTGGAGGAGATACCAAAAGTACTCAGGCAAGGAAAAGGCGCGTTTTTGCGTTGCTGATCTTTCTTGATTGTGATTCGACAAGCGCTCCTGGAGAAGTTCCGCGTCATTTGAGTAAGGGCCAATATCAAGGTACTATCGTCAATATTCTCTCTTTAATGTGAAGGCAGTGACACCGCTGCCGGTTAGTTTTTTCGTCATTACTCTGAGCCACCATTTGCCGCGCTCCTCATGGAAATTTCTGTTCAGGGGCACGACACCAATAAAGCCGCACAACAACCCGCAAGGATTCGCTAACGGATACCTGAGAGGTAATTTATGTTTGCTAAAACAGGAGATTTCACAATAAATGGTCCTGATCTGGCCATGGCCAATGTAGAAAGGACTCAACAAGAAACAAGTTTTATTATCACGGCGGTCTGGCTCACAACAATACGCAATGACCTCTCAAAAACGCTTCATAAAGAGACACCTACACCTCTTCATGCGTTTACTCGTCAGCATGATGGTAAGCTGTATCCTTGCACAAATCCTGAGCTTAATGTTGACAAAGCCCAGAAAGATGGCTTATTGAGGATGCAACTGGTTACCTCGAAGATTCCACGGTTATTATTCGCCCCTTCCCCTATTGCGGGGGTTGAGAAAAAACCACTGTACTCGTCAGGTGCTGGACTCTCCCTGCAGGCGTTAGCGTTTTTTAGAACGATCGGTGTCGGCGGGTGCAAGGATATTGCATTTAATACGCCCTGTATGCAGACCATCGCGTTCATTTCGGGAATGTATGATGAGGGGGGCAGAGGGCTTATATACACTTTTCACTTAAATAATGAAAACTTTTATAATTTTGGAATATATACAAAAGGGGATGCGGTCTATTTATTCTTACCAACATCCGGTGAATATATGTGTGAAGCTCTCTTTGACTGTGGTGAGTTGGAATGGAATCTGCACGATACTCTGGCTAGGTCGTTAGATGCTCAGTGGGACAGTGAATTTCATTCTCATCCTGACCTGAAACAGGCTACCTGTGATATTAAAGAGATTATTTTCAGTTAAGGCTTTCCCCTGGAAACACTTCAGGGCAGTGGTAATAAGAAACGTCTCGACGCATTGTGAGCGTTTCCCCCTTTCACTGTACCTGCGATCAGCATCGCTGATATTGCCACAGAATAATAGTGGGCCAAGGTGGATCACCCCAGCCCACACAACTATTGACGATCAGGCAGCCTGGCTCCCATATAGTGATTTTTATCCCGCACAACATATAATGTGTCCGGCCTTTTTGTATAGGCTGAAAGTCCGGGTACTCCAAACCCCTTTAACACGCCATGGCGATCCACCGCATTTTCTACCTGCATTGTCCCTTCCTGGTCAAATATATTAACAACACCGCGATCAATATCCAGCACCAGTAAAGGCGCATTGAGCAACTTGGGTAATGTCACCAATTCAGGCTGATCAATATCCCTGTTATTTTGATGCATAACAGCAATATGTTCTGAAAACCCTATTCTCAACGTTTCCCCTATCCCACTGGTGTCATCCCGACTAAGGTCTTGACAAGCCGCGCTACACGCATCGCGCAACCCGGCAGGCGTACTGGCTATGGGGAGCTGCTGGCAGATAGCGTCATAAAAACAGTTTCCATCCCTCGACGTTTTAATAAAATCAAACCCCTGCTCTCGTAGCATGCTTTGAATAGCTGTTTCCTGAGCAACAATCGCCTGAAGGTGAGTGGCCTGGCTGTTTGCGCTGGCTGCCAGTGCTCGAGATAAATCGTCATCGTCAGAAAAATCCGAATCCAGGCGACGGTGCCCTGGAGGCTGGTTCGCACGCGCTTGTTCACTGTCAGATCCGTCATCAGATCCGTAAAAGGCACTATCAGCGAGACTATCAACACTATCCTGCCTGCTGACAGCCTGTTCAGCCTGATAAGTTCTCAGGCTTTCCTGAGTGGCCCAATGGAGTTCATGCTGCTCCCGTGGCGATAACGGCTCATCAACAGGAGAAAGGTAGGGGGTAGGCGCAGGCATGGTGGATATTACCCGGGACTGTATTGATGACTGTCCTGCTCTGTGAGTCTCTGATGGCCTCGGTATCTGTGTTGCCGGTGGCATACGCAAAGGCGCCACCTTAAAACCCACAAAAAATGCGACAATACTTTTGCCTAACGCCTTTGCGACGCCTTCCCTGCGCTGTAATGATTTATTATACGCTTGTTTGGCCGCTTCCCGACCCCATCCGTAGCTTTGTGATATCGCCATTGGATAGCCCTCCTTCCCTGTTGTGCTATCTCAGTATGTTAACAAGCCATTTCTCTTTTCTACTTTTTCTACTTTTTCTACTTTTTCTACTTTTTCTACTTTTTCTACTATGCCATTGCACAGGGCTTTTTAATACAAAAGAGAACACCCCTGGTAGCTGAGAACCAGTCTTAAAAGTCATGCTCCTACTGCGGCTAAGACAAATGGGTCTAAAAAGTCGCTTTTGTTCGTCAAATAGTCCCGCTATTCTCCTCACAAAAGCGACTTTTTATCCGCCATTTCTCGCAGTCCTCGCTACGG
>NZ_JAVLSP010000068.1:0-21938 GCF_031528575.1 Candidatus Sororendozoicomonas aggregata | reverse complement strand
TTCCAGGCTTCCATTTCAAAGTGTGACAACTTAGAAATCTACTGACAGCTGTCTCACATCTCAAGTTTTAGCCTGTTGCACTTATTGTATTACTCCAGCACTACAATAACAAAACTACATTAAGCGCCAGGAGCCTGTCGGGCTTAAGTTTTCGGCCTGAAATTCAGTAGAGCGAGTCAGATTTTTCGATGGATTTGTGCGAATAGTTGACCTATTTAAGCAAATTCATCGGAAAACATGGCCGCTCTTTCTAGATTTCAGGCCGAAATTGCCTTAAGTCCGACAGGCTCCCAGACTCCTCTGAAAAAAAATGAAAAAATTGTACGACTGCAATAGTGAAATGCACTGCATTTATGACAATGATGGTCAAGCCATATACGGCATTGCCAGTGGGTTAACTATCCAGTGGCTAACGCATTTACCCGACTCCCTTCAACCCCATTACCACATCGATATTCAAGCCGCCATAAACCAGCAGACGTTTTCTTTCAATCAGTTTACTTTCGTCACACACAGAGCGCACACCTTTCATGCCTACAAACTATCCCTCTGCAACCTGACGCCCCTTGAAGAAGTCGGCATCAAAAACCTGTATAAACTGTCTGCTTTATTAAAAGGAAAACCCGGTGCCTATTACCTTATATTAAGCGATTCAGAAGATAGCTCCCATGCTTTAGGGCTAAATATCACGATAGAAATGCAATATTATTTGCTTGACCCTGACAGCGGCTTGTTTCTGATGAACTACGAAGAGTTCGACGAGTACCTGACCACCAACTTTGAAATCCATGAACCTTCAGTATTCATCAAAGTGTCGTAAACTCTCCGCCCCTGCTCTCACTCCCGCTTAACTGATCTAAACCCATTGAATCCCCCCAATGCAGCCATACACCAGCGGCAACAAAACACACGACCAAAAAAAGGATCAACGACTGATCACCGGCTATATACTCACTAGAGATTCCACAGATAACACCCCACTGGAGTGTCAATGGCATCTCTTTTTTCTACCGAAGCGCTGCTGGCATTGCTGACATTGACGTCGCTGGAAATTGTGCTGGGTATTGACAATATTATTTTCCTCACCTTAATGGTTAACAATCTACCGGAAGTTCAACGCCCGAAAGCACGAGTATTTGGGCTGGGACTGGCAATGCTCGCCCGCATCGCTTTACTCCTGTCCATCACCTGGGTAATGAAACTTAACACACCGCTTCTTACGGTTATGAGCCGTGGGTTTTCCGGGAGAGAGCTTATTCTCCTGTTCGGCGGCCTGTTCCTTATTGCCAAATCGACCCATGAGATTCATGGGAGTTTTGAGCCAGAGTCCCCCTGTACTCTCCAGGCCACCAGGAAAAACCCGCCTCGACTTCTCTTTGCGCTCACCCAGATTACCCTCATTGATATTGTCTTATCACTGGACTCGGTCATTACTGCCGTTGGTATGTCCCTTCACCTATGGGTGATGATCAGCGCTATTGTCATATCCATACTGATTATGATGCTGGCGGCGAATGCTATTAGTCAGTTCGTGAGCACACACCCCACTATCAAGATGCTGGCTTTGAGCTTTTTAATGCTCATTGGCGTCACCCTGTTGGGTGAAAGTCTCGACTTTCACATTCCCAAGGGCTATATCTATTTTGCAATGGCTTTTTCATTTGCCGTGGAAATGCTCAATATACGAATACGACGCTGGAGACAATAACCTGTGACACCTCACCCCACCCTTGAAGCTATCACCACTGACACCTTTGATGTGGTGGTTGATATGGCCTATGCCACCAACAATAATTTCACCGGGCAACCGGTTTATACACAGCCTTTGTGCTTCTTACGCAAAGAGGCGATTCCCTGTCTGAAAAAAGCCATACACCTGATCAAACCTCTGGGGTTATCCCTGAAAATCTGGGATGCCTACCGCCCCCTCAAGGCACAACAAGCCCTGTTTAACCACACACCAGACCCCCTTTATGTTTCCCACCCTGAAACAGGGATACGCCCCCACTGCCGGGGTGTAGCGCTGGATGTTACCTTGCTCGACAAACACGGTAATGAATTACCCATGGGAACCGGCTTTGATGATTTCAGACCCCTCGCGCACCATGGCAACGACCAGATCTCCGACGAAGCGCAAAAGAACCGACTGCTGCTCGCGGGTATTATGGCCATTGCCGGGTTTGAACCTCTTGACAGCGAATGGTGGCACTACCAGCTACCGAATAGCCAACGGTTTCCTATCCTTGACAAGCAGTCCTGACAGACTGCCCCGTTTGTGAAACAACGGTTAAACTCGCCGAAAGACGCACAGCGGTGTCGGGTTGACTTCAACCAATCCATAGCGGACACGTACGCTGTACACATTGATTCGCAGTGACGGGTCTTCCAGGCAAAAGCCTGTGGTCAGGTCAAAATGCTGCTTAAACACGGGGGATGCCACGGCAATACGTCCGTCAATCTCACTCACCACCCCCCTTGAGATAATATGTGCCTGACTAAAAGGGTCAAAGTTACCCACCGCATAAAGTACCTTGCCCACGCGAAACAGCGCCACCTCCTCACTCCCCACCACCACACGATGTCCAGAATAGTCACTGATGTCAGCCACCATGCAGGCCGCTTGCCACTGCTTGCGCATACCTCACCTTTTTATTTGTATGTTAGGCCCTGCTTCTTTTTAATCACTGAAAACCATGGCAGGAACCACTTTTAATCCTTTTGAATGTGGACACCCAATGCTGAAAGATGATTTACCCATTGGTTGCGACTGTCGGGCTTGCTGACTGTCACCGCGCTCAACTCCCGACGCACAGGGTATTGCCTTCTCATACGATCAAAGGCCGCGCATTTTTCAGTCTTTGTCATTGTGCCAAGCTGTCGCATCCGGGTATCGTCCCGCCCGATATCATAAACGGCCCTGATGAGTAAAGACATGACACGATAAAATGACACGTCTTTACCAAAGTGAAAACCGCCTAACTCTGGTGTTGTGGGAAAGAGTCCTTTCGTATCAACCGTTTCTCTCAATTGAAAATGCCGACAAAACGACTGATAAACCTGTAAGGTACCTTTGATTTTTCCATCCAGGCTGTAGCCCGCTATATGGGGGGTCGCGATAGCCACCTTTGCCATCAGCTCTGAATCAAAATCAGGTTCACTCTCCCAGACATCGCAAACCACTTTCAGATCCTTTCCACGTTTCAGGCAGGCTTTTAATGCCTGATTATCCACAACGGCGCCACGCCCCGCACTGATCAATACCGCCCCGCTCTTGATAGCAGCTAATCGCTGAGCATTGATCATATGATACGTAGGATAGTCCCCTTCACTGGTTAAGGGGGCGTGTAAGGTAATAATATCAGCTTTATTAATCAGCTGATCAAGGGTGACAAAAGTAACGCCTGGCTTTTGCTCACACAAAGGGTCACTAACCAGCACCCGAAGACCCAACATGTCAAGCTTTGCAGCCACTTGCCTGCCAACCTGCCCAAAACCAACAATACCCGCTGTTTTCCCCGATAAAGAAAAACGGTATTTTTCCGCAAGGTTATCAAGTGCGGCCAACACGTACTCACTCACTGCCACCGCGTTGCATCCGGGCGCGCTGGCAAAACCAACCCCGTGAGCTTTAAGGAATAACGAATCAATATGATCGATTCCTGCCGTCGCGGTTCCTACAAACCGCAACGATGAACCTGCCACCAAAGCGTCATTCACAGGCGTGACTGACCGCACCAGCAGTGCGTCAGCATCACGGACATCCCTTGCCGTAATAACCCGCCCTGGCAAGGTCACAATCTCAGCCATATCGCCAAAGCAGGCATTTAGCAACGGAATATTCTCATCAGCAACAATTTTCATACGGAACGTCATTTTTCCTGATCTGAAGACAGCTTGCCATACTAAGTTCTGTTGGCATAGGCGTGCAATACCATTGACAGAAAGCCCGCTTTTCCCCGGGTCAGACACATTCAAGTGAAGACATGCCTGTTTTTTGGCAGCCTTTCCAAAGGAAAAACCCACCCCAATCAACGAAAACACGTCGTGGCCGATACCCCCCATACGTCCCCACTGCCCACGGAACAGCCTGACATGACAAAATCATCATCAGACACCAGCAATGTGGTAGACCTGTTCTCCGGTAAAACCCTCGCTACCCACGACATGGACAAGATTATCCGTATTGCCCCTGAGCAGGATGGCCTGGAAATACTCTATAGTAACGACTCTAAACCCGGCAAACTGTACAGCATGAAAATACTGTGCTGGGCATTAATGAAAAATGGTGATGTGGACGCCCTGATTCCCTGGCTCAATAAAGTGGTGCCCGCCAAGGAACTCAATGACCCGTTAAACGGTCACTGGGAAGGCTATTATGATAATGTCCATGACCAGGCCTTTTTTGAGCCACCCCCCCATAAAGTCATCGAACTGAATAATGCCGAGGCTTTCTTTAAAATCCCCTCTGAAAATAAGAACCTGGTGGTGCAGGAGATCAGCGACACCATTGGCACCCACGCAGTCTTCACGGAAGACCAGTTTCAGAGCATCACTATTGTTCATATTACCAGTTGGCGACTTTACAATGACGGGCGCATCCATGGAATGGTTGCCGATGAAAATAAAATCGAAACAACGCCAGTGCTGGCAGGGGACGCCTGCTTGTACCCCGCCCAGGAAAACAACAACTTTCGCTATTTCTTCCACCATGTCATTGCCAATAAAATCAAACACGGTGACCCTGATGCCATTGCTGCTTTTAGTAATATGATCGAGAAATAGCCCATCAACGGCGTACCCCTTTGACGGGCCTGTTTACGAGGCCTTTCGAATCAGGTAGTAAAACCGGTTATCCCTTGCTTCGTTTTCTAATAATTCATGATCGAGAAAATTACAAAACTTCGGGATATCCCGCTGGGTTGACGGGTCTGTCGCCACAACCTTGACAACATCACCAGGTGCCATATCCCTGACCTTGTTATGCAACATCATCACTGGCTCCGGGCAAAACAGCCCCTGTGTATCCAGCTCATGGGTAATGGTTAATTCACTCAAACTTCAACGCTCCTGACATTGCCCGGGTGCTAGCCATAATTGCCGGTGATCCAGCCAACGGTACACCAGTATCAACCCTGCGCCGCGCGCGGCCATAAATACAATGAACGCCAGCCACAGGCCGTTGTTCCCTAGGGGTTGGCTCACATACCATACTGGCAAAAAGACCCCTATTGTAGCCACCAGCATGGTGTGTTGCATCATACGGGTTTGTATGGCAGCAATAAATACACCGTCGAGCCAATAGCACCATACAGCAACCAACGGCATCAACGCCAGCCAGGGCAAATACCTGTTGGCCTGCTCCTTGACCAAAGCAATATCCGTCATCACATGGAGAATAACGCCACCACCGAACCCAAAAGCCAGCATAAAGCCAATGGCACAAACCAGCGAACATAAACCCGTTGCTTTGACCACCATCCTGAAGCGATCAACACGTTTTTGACCCAATGCTTCACCTGCCATTGCCTCGGTTGCATGGGAAAAACCATCCAACCCGCTGGAAATCAATAACAGGAAATTAAGCAGTAATGCATTAGCTGCCAAAATATCATCCCCCTGTCTGGCGCCTTGCGCCGTAAAAAACGCCTGGGTAAATAACAGGCATATCGTGCGAACAAACAGGTGGCGATTCAACAACAATAGACGTTTAAATGCACGTATATCGCGCAACATAGCCCTGGAGAAATGACCAGCGACAGGCTCAAGTGATCGGGCCACCAGCAATAAACCAATCAGCAGACTGACGTAATCAGCAATGACCGTTGCCAGGGCCGCGCCCTTTGTGGCTAAACCAAGGCCCAGCACAAACAGCAAATCCAGCAGAATATTAATGCCATTTGACACCACCAGCATCACCAACGGCCCGCGGGGTTTTTGCATTCCCAGCAACCAACCTACGAGAACATAATTACAAAGTACGGCTGGCGCTGACAGTATACGAATAATGTAGTAAATCCGCGCTTGTTCCAAAACCTGTGCGCTGGCATTAAACCAGGGCAGTACCCATTGTAAAATCAACGGTGAACACACCATCAGCGCAAAGCCCACAACCCAGGCTACTATCACCGATTGCAACAGACATTTACGCAGCGCGTCACTATTACCTCGCCCTTTTTCCTGAGCCACCAACCCTGTTGTGCCCATCCTTAAAAAGCCAAAAGCCCAGAATAAAAAATTGAATACTGTCGCGCTCACGGCAACACCGCCGAGGTATTGCGCCGCGGGTAAATGCCCCAGTACAGCCGAGTCCACCAACCCAAGCAAAGGCACAGAAAGATTGGAAATAATGGCAGGCCAGGCAAACTGCCAGACACGCTGATACACCGACTGACGAAACAACAATAGCCCCTGAAACAACAAGATAAACTTACGTTAAATCAACAAAACTGAGAAATAACATCTCAGCCCGCAAACAAGCCCTTGATGCCAAAACCAGAATATAAAGCGGCTTCTTAACATGGGTCTAAAAACCGTTCCCTACCGGCTTACATTCCCCATTAAAAAAAGCCGACTCTTCACACATCGCCCCCCCTTTAAAAAGACAGTAGCTGGTGTTTTTTCCATCAGCATTACGCATCAACAGCGACTTACCTCCGTGCTTCTGGCAAAACTCCGCGGCAGGATTTGACATCATAAACTTCGAGGGTAGTTTTTCTTTTGACACAGTCACGCAGCCAGAAAGCGTCGTCATAACAACACCCAGTATTATGATTTTCATATAATAGTCCCTGCTCCAAATATCCGGTTAGTCTGATCATCCACTTTTCTTTGGGCAGAAACATCCACCACATCAGCGATACTGGCCTGATGATTATACTCAATGACCATTATTGACTCTATCGCTTTATATTGTCCTCGGAGCCTGTCGGGCTTAAGCTTTCGAGCATGACATTCAGTCTCACTGCCTGACAAAAGCAACAACCTGTCGAGTTGCCTGTTCAAGGTGCTGCTGATGGGTATAACCCGAAGCTTTCCTGGGCTTTAAGTCATGGTTGCCATCGGGTAACCAGTGGATAGTGATGTTATCCGATACATCATAGTGGCTGACGGTTTCTCTGTTCCCCATGGCATCGCGCTCTCCCTGAATGATCAGGTGGGGCACCCCCGTGGACGTCAAGTGGGCCGTTCTGGGTTTATCCAGCTTACCTGCCGGATAAAAAGGATACCCCAGGCAAACCACGCCCGATACGGTAGCGTTGTATTCACGCTGTGCCATCAGCAGGGAAGCCATCCTTCCACCCATGGACTTTCCCCCGATAAACAACGGAACGCTGACTTCCTTCCTTATTTTTTCAATCTGCCCGGACCAGACATCTAGCAGCACGGACTGTTTGTCAGGAGGTCTACGCTTGCCTGTCTGAGCCATCTGCCGCATGTAGGGAAATTCAAAACGTACGACCGATACCCCCTGTTGACACAATAGCTTCGCTACCTTGTCCATAAAAGGTGATGACATCCCGGCACCTGCGCCGTGGGCCAAAATCAATACAGGACTATCCTTCTCAGCCCAATTCCAGATACTATGGCTGTCCATTTATCCACTCCGTTATAATGAAAGAGTTGGGGCGTTCTCAGAAGCAGTGTTAATCGATGTACTACCACCGCGAGTAATGCGATCTGCGATAAACAGATCTAAAAAGCCGATTTTGTCCGTTAAAAAGCAGGCTGTTCGCCTGACAAAATCAACTTTTTATCCGCCGTTTTCTTGATCCTTGCTGGGCGCAGACTATAAAACTACTTCCAGGCAACGCCCAAAACCATTGTGCGTAGCGAAGAATAACCGCAAGACATAAAAGTGTATAACAGGCCAAGGTATGATCAAACTAGACACTTTCTGCTTTAAAGGCACACCCGAACAAATGGGACATGCCCATGGTGAACAATTGCGCGACAGTATCCAGCGTTTTGTGCAGGTCCGGCTCACTGCCGCGGTCAAATACTTCAAAGACGCCGGCATAACGGGTGATGATGTCATTACCCGTTTACTCGATACCGGTCGTGCCTGTTACGGTATTTTCCAGCAATGGGACCCTGAAGGGGCAATTGAGCATAATGCCATTGCCCGCGCGGCCAACGTTGATCCCGCGGATTTATACACCATCACCAATTATACCGATGTCCGGGATGCTTATATGCTGGCAGGCAGCAGCCCTGATGCTGAAGGCTGCACAGCGTTAATGATTCCCCCCGAACAGACCACCGACAATAGGCTGTTAGCAGGGCAAACCTGGGATCTTAACCCGGAGGATATTGACTTTGTTATTGCCGTTAACGCCCAGCCCGATAACGGTCCCGAGCGATGGAGCGTACAATTGACCGGCTGCCTGAGCCTGATGGGAATGAACAGCCATGGATTAACGTTAGGGACTACCAACCTGAAAACCTGGGGTTCAAAACCCGGTATTGGCTACCTTAACATCATCCACCGCGCGTTGCGCTCAAGTAGCTTTGAAGAAGCCGTTGCCATGATTCAGTCCGTTCCCGCAGCCGCTGCCCATACTTACCTCCTGGCAGCTCCCGGGGCTGGCGCGCGTATTGAAATGACCGGCTTTAGCTCGGACATTCAGCATCTGAGCAATCAGGCAATGGGGTGGACCAACCACTGCCTCAACCCTGCCCACCAGGCACAACAATACGGTAATCCCTCCTCATCAAGCCTGGCACGCCTCAAACGGCTGAACACGCTTTTTGAAACGAACGGACCTTTTGATGTCGATGGCATTAAAGCACTGTTCAGTGATCATGCGGACGGCGCTGACAGTATCAACCGTTACCCCGAAGATAAGAGCTATGCCGCTACCAATGCCTGCATGATAGCTGACCCTTTGAACCATTCTCTTCATGTGTGTCGCGGCCCCGCTGACCGTGGAGAGTGGATCACCCTGAACTTTAACACCTGAGCGCAAACCCTAGCGGTCATGCTGCTACTGCAGCAGGCCATAAACGTGCCTGAAAAGCGGCCTTGGGCAAACGACATGCCAGTGTCACTTTTTAGAAGCTGTTCATGAATTTTTGTGAAAAGCGAAACTGATGAGAAAAGCTGTTTGTTATTCGATTTTCTGAGGAGCCCGGTGGCGCTAAGTAACGAAAAAAGCAGAAAACAGGTAGCTTTTATCGATCTTTACAGCACATAAAAGATTGTGAACTGCTTCTTAGAAGCAGTCTTAAAAGTCTGCCCGTAGCGAGGACCGCGAGAAATGGCGGATAAAAAGTCGCTTTCGTGAGGAGAATAGCGGGACTATTTGACGAACAAAAGCGACTTTTTAGACCCATTTATCGTAGCCGCAGTAGGAGCATGACTTTCTAAGACTGCTTCCTACACAAAGCATGCCGCACAATGCCAACAAACTGCTTTTTTTCGCCTTTGTCCAGCCATTTTTCGTCAATAAACGATTAAGCTTGCTCATAAGACAACTTTTCAGCCCCATTTCTCAGCCCCATTTCTCAGCCCCGTTTTTCCTGGGAGCAAAAGATGGAATCGGACGCTTATGAAATCTTCGCGGAATCATTCCAGGTACATCTTGACCAACCGATAGCGCTGAGTTTTCACAACAGTAATCCCTTTGCTTTGTCAACTATTGAACCGTAGTATTCTTGCGTCACTACAAACTTAGACGTAAATCACATTATTAATCAAACCGTGTCGTTTATTTATGAAAAATGGCTGATACGCAGAGTATAACAACTAATCAAAAATCTAAGAAAATAACGACACCTTGCAAATAAACAAACCTCATTCACACATCATATGTAAATTTATATCTAAAGATCGTAAATCCATTTAAAAAATATCGACAACGTAAAAATTAAGAACTATAAAAGGTGCATTTTAAGAGAGAGTTAGGTAGCATTTGTTTTATATGGTTCAACCCGTTTATTGATTGATCGCAACTCCTGCGTACTTACTATCCATGATTGACAGTAGTCAACAAATAGCGCGTCCTCTGATCATAACACTGGAACAGACCTTAACGGACAGATGTCTACCCGTAAGTGAAAACGATAATGAGCAAAGGTGATTTACCATGAGCATTTTTGAAGAAACCATTAGTATTCTGAAGTCTAAAGTAAAAGTTCGCGAACTATTTAAAGATCTGTCTGCTTCTGACACCGAAAAAATGATCAGACGAATGGAAAGCATCTACGAAGAAAAATTGCATTCAGAGCAAGCAAAAGCAGCCGAACTTGAGCAAAAAGAAAAAGCCCTCAAAGCATTACTTGACCAGATGAAAGAACTGGGTGTTACACCAGAAGATATTGGTAGCTCCATGGTGAAACAAAAGCGCAACTACACCAGCCGCACCCGCCAGCGTTATGTCTTTGCCTACCAAACATCAGAAGGCAATGAACGCAACTGGGTAGGCGCTGTTACTGGCCGAACCCCATCAGACTTCGCCGACTACCTGAAGCGAACTGGTAAAGACCGCAAGGAGTGCATCATTGCTGAAGAAGGCAGTGCAGACGAGTAAAGTCTGAACGACTACGCCACATAAAGGGAGGACAACCTCCCTTTAAATTCGCTCCTACCAGAAAAAACCCGTAAACTGAAAACCAACCCCAATAGCGTTTGTGTAGTGTTCGTAGCCGCTCAGGGTTTGACCATATCCAGAAAACGCCTGAATATAACCATTAATCCTCCAGTCATCCACTATGGGAAAACTCCATGACAACCACTGTGCGCCGCGGGAAAAATTGCTACTCACCGTATTTCTGCAAGCAAAAGAAAACACTTTTCGTCCAGAGGTATAACTGACTGAAAATACATCATTGCCCAAATACCGAACAATATCTTTATTATAATTATGCATTGCGTTTATCCGCACAGCTACCTGCCCTTCCAACAGCCACCTCCCTTTTTCAAGGTGTTGACGAATATACAAACGATTCCAACTACGCTCACGCTCACCTCCGAGTCCATTTGACTGGTGTACAAACCCAATATCAGTCCCTGTCAGCTGCCACAGTCGCCATTGTTTATCCCGCAATACAGTGATAAACACCTCAGGCTGATATGACGTATCGCGAAAGTATGCCGAAGGCTGATAGGCTTGCCAAAATGACCTCTGGGTGTAAGCAAGATAACAATCGCCATCAATTGCCGTAATTTTTGTCACTAATGTTTTTAAACTGAGCTGAAACTCAACTTCAATGGAATCAATTGGCTTGTCATTCGGGTTATAACGGTCAAAGCACTGGAAATCTGGTGTCTCTGTGTAGTTCGCTAACAACAGATAATTATTCCGATAAGGCGCTATTTTCAAAAAATTCTCGTCACTCAAAGCATAGTGAGAATAAAGAACGAACAATAAGCTGGCCACAAACCCTTTACCTGATCCACCAGCAACTCTCGCTACAAGAAGCTGCCACTGCTGCCTCCTGGCGCGCGGATTACCCCACATGGCATCGTTCAGGAGCGCGTACTGAAAGGGTATAAACACCGAGCCACCTCCAATATCAGATTAAGTAGAGTGACTGTAAAGCTTATATCAAGCTTCCCTCCTTGCAATTTTTTTACACTCACTACTCCCTTGAACCTGAACGTTTTTTCCATAAAGAATACAGCTACCCGCAAGCTAAAACGCCAATTGCTGAATTCAGGTTGAACAACACACCGTCTGCAGGGATTTGTTTTTTGTCTATACTGCTTGATTTGGTGATCAGCCTGAACCCTCAGAAAACCGACATTGTGAGGCGGTATCCAAGCTCTGACACCCGATTTATTAAAGGGCTTTTTCTAACTATCCTGTTAAGCGGGCTGGCTGAATGTCAGAAAAAGCGAAATAACAAGCAATAACCCGCTATTTCGAGGCATTTCAATGCAAAGCTGGTGTTCAGGTTGCTAGGAGCCTGACCGAGAATAGCGCCCGTAGCGAGGATTACGAGAAATTGAGGATAAAAATTTCTGCCTCTGAGGATAATAGTGGGGCTATTTGACGAAGAAGCAGGAATTTTTAGACCAATTTATCGCAACCGCAGTAGGGCAGTCTATTCTCGGACAGGCTCCTGGTGCAGTCGCTTGGTTAGAGCAGGCCATTGGTATCATCAATCATTCATTACCGGCGACCCCTTATGTTACCGAAAAACTATATCCTGATAGCTACCACCTTGCTTTCCCTCGCCCTGTTCATTCCTGGCATAACCAAACCCTTAATCAGCATGAAAGCGGAGATAAACCGCCAAACTTTGGTAATCGAAGGTAAAAAACTCATCAACGAGCAAAAAATCAGCCCTGCCCTGGCGGCTATAGCCAACAAATTTCTTGATGATATTAACGTGAGCGGCAGGAGCGCATTGCATGATACAACCCGATCAATTATTGGCACCGCTGAAGATTTGTGGACATCAGGCTATCGCCTGGTAGCAATGTTGATTGCCCTGTTCAGTATCGTGATTCCTGTTTTTAAGGTGAGCCTGGTGTTACTGGCAACAATCATCACTAATAACGGCTGCCTGTTATGGATGAACGGATTACTGAGCAAGTGGTCTATGGCTGATGTGTTTGCTATAGGTGTAATTATTGCCTGCCTGGCGGCTAATAGCGCACCCACCAAAGCTGCGTCATCGTCTGCGTTAATCTATTTTCATGCGGAACTCAATGAAGGCTTTTACTGGTTTTTAGCCTACTGCTTACTCTCTATTGCTGCTGGACAGCTCATTGAAAAACACTACCGGAAAAAAGCATTCGTTGAATAAAAAAGCCACAACGCAGTCAAATTGCGCGGCCCCCTTTCCTGAAGCAATTGAACGCCACTTTCCCATGAAAAATAAGGCTCCCGGAACATTAAAAGCGGTCAACGACTGAATTCAGGTTAAACGGCACTACTTTTTAAATAGCTCGAGCTGTTTAAGGGCACCAGGCGCACATAAATCCACCAGGCGCACACCAATCCCCAACAACCGAACAGGACGCTGACCTCGATCCCAGGCTTTAGATACCATCGCCTTAAAGTGCGCGTCCAATTGCGGTTCTTTCTGATCCAGGCTCTCTTCCAAGGTCGTTTGAGTAAAATTATTAAACTTCACTTTCACAAATCGCTTGGTAATAGCGTACTCCGTTTTTATTTCATCAAAACGCACCCGCAAATCGTCCAGCAACTGTGTTGTTTTTTTCAGAAGCTCCCCGATGGAGGCAATATCTTCTGTGTACGTATGCTCAACAGACAACGATTTTCGCCGACGATTACTCTCCACCGGGCGGCTGTCCTCTCCGCGAGCCATTTCCCACAGTCGCTGTCCAAAAGAACCAAACCAATGGGTTAACTCTAAACGACTGTATTGTCGCAAAGCACCACAGGTTTTAATCCCTTTTTGACGCAGTTTTTTCGCCGTAACTTTCCCCACTCCGTGAAGCCTGGTCACGGGCAGTTCAAAAACAAAATCATTGACCTGATCCGGATTAATGACAAACAACCCATCGGGCTTTTGCCATTCACTGGCAATTTTCGCCAAAAATTTATTAGGAGCGACGCCAGCAGATGCAGTAATACCAACAACTGCCTGAATCTGTTTTTTTATTGACCTGGCAATCAAAGTAGCACTGCCAGCGCATTGTTTTGTTGCCGAGACATCAAGGTACGCCTCATCTAACGATAATGGCTCAACACTGTCAGTATACCCATTAAAGATAGCGTGCGCCTGCCTGGATGCCTCTTTATAAACCTCAAAACGCGGGGGAATAATGTGTAAATCGGGACAAAGCCGAACAGCATGAGCTGATGCCATAGCTGAGCGTACCCCGAAACTGCGCGCTTCATAGTTGCAGGTGGCTATCACCCCCCGGCGCCAGGGGCTACCCCCAACGGCAACAGGTCGCGATAACAAGCTCGGATTATCACGCATTTCAATGGCCGCAAAGAACGCGTCAAAATCAATATGGATGATTTTCCGTTGCGGTTTAACCGCTTTTTTATCCGTCATTCCGACGTGTGCTCCAATGGCGTTGTCAACAATGGTGCCAGAAGTCTGCCAGGGAAACTACCGGATGTGAGCGTTGTAATCCCCCTCCAGGAGCCTGTCGGACTTATGCTTTATTGACCGGTCAAAACAAAAATGGCACTCTGAGGACATGGATAAATCAATAATAATCGTCGATGATCACCCATTGTTCCGCACAGCCATGCAGGCTGCATTGGGACAGCTTCAGACAATCGCCTCTATCTTCGAAGCAGGCACCATCGCTGAACTGGAGCAGCTGTTACGTGATCACAATGCGCCTGATCTGATTCTTCTGGATTTACACCTACCCGGCGCCCATGGCTTGTCGGGCTTGCTATTTCTTCGTGGACAATACCCGGATGTCGCCATTGCCATCATTTCCGCCACAGAGGATACTACGGTCATCCAAAAAGCCTTTCATCACGGCGTGCGGGGTTTTATTCCCAAATCAGCCGATATGAGCACCCTCCATGAAGCCATTGGTGCATTGCTCAACGGAGAAAGCTGGTTCCCTTCCACGTTTTCTCCCCACACCGATAGTATTAAACTGCCGGAGATGGAACAAAAACTGTCTACCCTGACCCCCCAGCAATTCCGTGTACTGCGCATGATCAGTGAGGGGATGCTGAATAAACAAATTGCCGCTGATCTGAACGTCTCTGAGGCTACCGTCAAAGCCCATGTGACCGCTATTTTCAAAAAACTGGGGGTCAGAAGCCGAACACAGGCGGTTATCGCCATCAAGGGACTGTCTCTGGCAGCACCCGATGATCAATCACCGGCGCAAACTGACAATTCCCCCGAATAAACCGGGTAATCAATACCCTGATAGTTTTTAAAAACTATCCATTGATCCATTCATTGATGACTGAAACGCCTTTTGATACTTGAAGACTCGCCACTTTAGACACACAATATCCATCACTATCCATCAATATCTGTCAATCCTGATTTGACTTGTTTTGCCGTAACAAAACCCTTTAAATACGTGACTGGCCTTTAGCTATCACGACAACGTCACAAAAATAAGCCGTAAGGAATAAAGATGACCAAAACGAGTGTGTACCCGGTTAAGCCTGAGATTGAAACAAAAACACTCATCAATGATGAGCAATACCAAACGATGTACCAGCAGTCTGTTATCAATCCTGAGGGCTTCTGGCGGGATCACGGGCAACGAATCCACTGGTTTACGCCCTATAGCAAGGTGCGCAAGGTGTCCTTTGATGAACACCACGTGAGCATCAACTGGTTCTATGATGGCACAACTAACGCCTCCTATAACTGCCTTGACCGGCACCTGGAAGAAAAAGGCGATCAAGTAGCCATTATCTGGGAACCCGATGAAGAAGGCCCGGCAAAAAACGTCACCTACAACGAACTGCACAATCAGGTGTGCCGTTTCGCCAATGCCCTGAAGAGCCAGGGGATTCGCCAGGGTGATGTCGTAGCGATTTATATGCCAATGGTCATTGAGACCGTCATCGCCATGCTCGCCTGTAGTCGTATTGGTGCTATTCACTCTGTTGTCTTTGGTGGCTTTTCGCCTGAGGCTCTGGCAGGGCGGATTATCGACTCCAGTGCCAAAGTTATTATTACCGCTGATGAGGGCCGCCGTGGCGGCAAAACCATCCCCCTGAAAGCCAACGTTGATGATGCGCTGACTCACCCGGAGATTCGTTCTGTTGAGAAAGTCATTGTCTATAAACACACCCAGGCTGATATTGCCTGGCATCAGCACCGCGATGTATGCTGGAACGATTTGATTTCTCTTTCATCTCCCCACTGCGAACCCCGTGAAATAAAAGCAGAAGACCCGCTGTTTATCCTTTATACCTCAGGTTCTACAGGTCAGCCCAAGGGGGTGTTACACACCACTGGCGGCTATCAGGTTTATGCCGCTATGACCCATGAGTGCGTGTTTGATTACAAGAAAGATGACGTGTACTGGTGTAATGCCGATGTCGGCTGGATTACCGGGCACTCCTACGTCGTCTACGGCCCGCTGATCAACGGTGCTACAGTCCTGATACACGAGGGCGTGCCTCACTATCCCGACACCAGCCGCTTGAGTAAAATTATCGATAAACACCAGGTCACTATTCTCTACACAGCCCCCACGGCCATTCGCGCATTGATGGCAAAAGGCGATAAAGCCATTGAAAATACCCGGCGCAGCAGCCTGCGATTGCTCGGCAGCGTCGGCGAACCCATCAACCCGGAGGCCTGGAACTGGTACTACAATACCATTGGTAACAGCCAGTGCCCCATAGTTGACACCTGGTGGCAAACAGAGACCGGCGGCATTATGATCACGCCACTGCCCGGGGCAACCCCCCTGAAACCCGGCTCAGCAACGCGCCCTTTCTTTGGTATCCAGCCTGCGTTGGTGGACAACGAAGGTCGCCTGCTCGACGGTGAGGCTGAAGGTAACCTGGTCATACTGGACAGCTGGCCTGGTCAGGCACGCTCAGTGTATGGTGACCATGACCGCTTTATTCAAACCTATTTCTCCACATTTAAAGGGATGTATTGCACTGGTGACGGCGCCCGCCGTGATGAGGATGGCTATTATTGGATTACCGGTCGGGTTGATGATGTCTTAAATGTCTCCGGTCACCGAATGGGTACGGCTGAAATTGAATCTGCCATGGTATCCCACCGGCAGGTCGCTGAGGCTGCCGTCGTTGGTTACCCCCACGCTATCAAAGGGCAGGGTATTTATGTGTATGTCACGCTGAATACCGGCGCAGAATATACTGATACGCTGAAGAAAGAGTTGCGAGGCTGGGTGCGTAATGAAATTGGTGCCATCGCCACACCGGATGTCATTCAGTGGGCACCTGGCTTACCTAAAACCCGTTCCGGTAAAATCATGCGTCGTATACTGCGCAAGATAGCTTCTGGCGAGTTTGATAACCTTGGTGATACTTCTACGCTGGCTGATCCAGAGGTAGTGGGTAACCTCATTGAGAATCGCGCGATTCCCATATAGTCTCTGCATCATTTCTTTTTTCCTGGCAATCGGTTAGCGTAGCTACCTGTTTTTCAGAGGCACAATTATGACGTCGCTCCATATCAGCAGCCAGTTTGACAGCGGAAATATCACCGTTCTCAACAAAGAGAATCCTGAGTCTATTCAGCTTGCCATTAAAACAGACGTTGAGTCTGGTTTTTACCAATGGTTTCACTTCCGCGTCAATGGTGCCCAGGACATGCCATTGGGCCTGCATATAACCAATGCCCCTGGCGCATCTTATGCTGAGGGCTGGGAAGACTATCGCGCCGTCGCCTCCTATGACAGGGAAGAATGGTTTCGCGTTGATACGTCCTACAACGGCAGTGAACTGGTGATTCATCATACCCCTGAGTGTAATACGGTTTATTACGCTTACTTCGCACCCTATTCCATGGAACGCCACCATGACCTGATCGCCTGGGCCCAGCAGTCTGCCAGCGCCACCGTGGAAACCCTCGGCGATACCCTCGATGGTCAGCCCCTGGACATGGTAAAAATCGGTAGTGGTGACAACAAAAAAGTCTGCTGGGTTATTGGACGGCAACACCCCGGTGAAACCATGGCCCAGTGGTGGATGGAAGGCTTCCTTCAGCGTATGCTTGATCCGGCCTGTCCTGTTGCCCGCGAACTACTGAAAAAAGCCGTTTTTTACCTTGTGCCCAACATGAACCCGGACGGCAGCCGTCGTGGTCATTTGCGCAGTAATGCCTGCGGTGCCAATCTTAACCGTGAATGGGCAGAGCCTTCAGCCGCACGCAGCCCTGAAGTGTTATTGGTACGGAATAAAATGGATGAAACCGGCGTGGACTTCTGCCTGGATGTGCACGGTGATGAAGCTTTGCCCTATAATTTTATTGCGGCGGCTGAGGGCATACCCTCCTGGACTGATCGCCTGCGACACCTGACCGACAGCTACCGCGACGCGCTAATGAAGGCCAGCCCTGATTTCCAAACCGCAGTTGGCTACCCTGTGGACGAGCCGGGCAAAGCCAATATGACCGTGTGCTCCAATGCTCTGGCTGAGCGTTTCGATTGTTTGGCATTAACACTGGAAATGCCCTTTAAAGATACGCTTCAAACGCCAGATGAGGAGCAAGGCTGGAGTCCTGAGCGGGCTAAAGTGTTGGGAACGGCTAACCTGGATGCCATTTATGCCGTAGTTGATCAGCTGAGATAGTTGCCCATTATCCCCCGGCAGGTTGATGCCACCGGGGGTAAAACGACAACTAATGAGTATCTAACGGTTCAAAGGATTTCACCAGATCATCCACCGCTTTTATCTGTCGCAGGAACGGCTCTAATGCAGAAATACGCAGTGCAGAAGGCCCGTCACAGGCGGCATTGTCAGGATCAGAGTGCGCTTCCAGAAACAACCCCGCCAAACCAACAGCCATACCCGCACGAGCCAGCTCCGTCACCTGGTGACGACGACCACCTGAAGCGGCACCCATGGGGTCACGGCATTGCAGGGAATGGGTCACATCGAAAATGATCGGCGAACAACCACTAACCTCTTTCATCGTCTGAAAACCCAGCATATCCACCACCAGATTATCATAGCCCATACAACTGCCACGCTCGCAGAGTATGACCCTGTCGTTACCGCACTCATGAATTTTATCGACAATATTCCCCATTTGCGAGGGACTGAGGAACTGGGGCTTTTTCACATTAATGACCGCCCCCGTTTTTGCCATGGCAGCAATCAGATCCGTCTGACGTGCCAGAAAGGCTGGCAATTGAATCACATCCACTACATCAGCCACTGGCTGGCACTGTTCGATCTCATGAACATCAGTGATAATGGGCACACCAAACGTTTCTTTGATGGCCCGGAAGATAGCCAGCCCTTCGTCCATGCCCGGCCCCCGGTAAGAATGAATGGACGAACGGTTAGCTTTGTCGAAGGATGCTTTAAAAACATAGGGAATCCCCAGTTTTTCGGTAACTGTCACGTAGATTTCAGCCACCTTGAGGGCCATATCCCGAGATTCCAGCACATTCATGCCACCAAACAGCACAAATGGCTTGTTATTAGCCAACTGGATGTCACCGATAACAATGGTTTTTTCTTGCATAAAGCAGTTTCCCATAGAGACAGGCAAATAAAGGATCAAACCTGCCCTGGGGCAATCGCTGGCAGGTTACAGAAGTTTATACGCAGTGATTGATAGCCGCGTTAATAAAGCTGGTAAACAGTCCGTGACCGTCCCGGGGCGTGGAGGTAAATTCCGGGTGGAACTGGCAGGCCACAAACCATGGGTGATCAGGCACCTCAACAATCTCAACTAAGGTTTTATCTTCAGAACGACCCGCTACGATCAGACCTGCCGCCTCCAGTGACTCAAGGTAATTATTATTAAACTCGTACCGGTGACGGTGGCGCTCACAGATCATATCGCTCTTGTACGCCTGATGGGAGTGGGTACCGGACTCAATATGGCAGGCCTGAGCACCGAGGCGCATCGTACCCCCAAGATCAGACGTTTCTGTCCTGATCTCAGTCTGACCTCTGGCATCAACCCATTCAGTAATCAGCCCTATTACCGGATGCACAGCTTCATGATCAAACTCCGTGCTGTTTGCTCCTTCGAGCCCCGCAACATTACGCGCGTACTCAATGACTGCCACCTGCATGCCCAGACAAATCCCCAAAAACGGAATTTTGTTCTCACGGGCATAGCGTACTGTGGCAATTTTGCCCTCAACGCCACGACTACCAAAACCACCAGGTACCAAAATAGCGCTAACGTTTTGCAACGCGGCCAGACCCTCCCGCTCAATGGTTTCTGAGTCCACATAGCGAATAGTCACTTTGGTCCGGTTTTTCAACCCGGCATGCTTAATTGCTTCAATCAGGGATTTATAGGCATCGAGCAGCTCCATATATTTGCCCACCATGGCAATGGTGACTTCCCCCTCGGGATTGAGCTCACGATCCAGCACATCATCCCATTCACTCAGATCTGCCGGCAGGCAGTCAAGACTGAAGCGCTCCACCACAATCTGATCCATTCCCTGATCCGTTAACATCCGTGGAATACGGTAAATGGTATCGGCGTCTTCCAGGGAGATAACGGCACGCTCTTCAACATTGGTAAACAAAGAGATTTTACGGCGCGCCGCCGCGTCGATGTGTTTTTCACTACGGCACACCAGAATATCCGGCTGAAGGCCGATGGAGCGCAGCTCTTTCACCGAGTGCTGGGTTGGCTTGGTTTTGGTTTCACCCGCTGTTTGAATATAAGGCACCAGCGTCAAGTGCATCAGCAAAGCACGTTGCGAACCCAGTTCAACCTTGAGTTGTCGAATGGCCTCAAGGAAGGGCTGGGATTCAATATCACCCACCGTCCCCCCTACTTCCACGAGGGCAATATCCGCATCCCCGGCCCCTTGAACCACCCGGCGTTTGATTTCATCGGTCACATGGGGAATCACCTGCACAGTCCCACCGAGATAATCACCACGACGCTCTTTTCGCAAGATATCCTGATAAATTCGACCCGTGGTAAAGTTGTTCCCCTGGGTCATGGTCGTGCGGATAAACCGCTCGTAATGACCGAGATCCAGATCCGTCTCGGCACCGTCTTCAGTAACAAAGACCTCACCGTGCTGAAACGGACTCATGGTGCCCGGATCGACGTTAATATACGGGTCCAGCTTGAGCATGGTCACCTTCAAGCCTCGAGCTTCAAGGATTGCCGCAAGGGAGGCCGAGGCAATTCCCTTACCCAGAGAAGACACCACGCCACCTGTGACAAAAATATAACGCGCCATTCGTACCTACTGACTCTATTATCGATGAAATTCAACGCCTCACAGTGAACAAATGATAACAAAAAAACAACACTTTCCTAAGCTACAGTCTGAGGGACGCTATAATATAAAATACAATTGTTCAGGGAGGCAGGAAAAGAAGCACACAAGATGGCGAATCAGGGTACCAAAAAAGCCGGAAAACGTAAATGATCGAACGCCATCTATTCACAGGTCGATGAGGGTTGAGAGGGGATTGAGAGAGGGGTAAGAGAATAGACTTTCACGCGAAGATTTGCATTTGATTATCATTCACCCCACAATACCCTCGTCATCTGCTCCATGTTTTTATCTTCACAAAGACAGGACTCAAGCCCATGACATACAAGACAATACTCGCCTCAATGACCTTGATGCTAATGCTGATACCGGGTGCTTATGCAAGCCCAGTTGATGAATGCAAGGTCGATGTTTCCCACATGATCAATCAAATTAAGAAGCACTCATCTGTAAGCACGACAGACGGGTATCAAATTAATCAAATACTTGAACCCATCACTGCCAGTAATGACTCATGCATCGCATACGGCAGATCACCCGGATTTCAACTTCCAATTTCATGGAAAGTGCATAAATGGAGTACTACGCTTAGGTTGTTGATCTAGTCAGTCTGGCCCCTTCACAGGACCTTTGCCAGACTGAAAAGGCGCCCTCCACAATACCCTCGTCATCTGCTCCATGTTTTTATCTTCACAAAGACAGGATTCAATATTATGACATTCAAGACAGCATTCACCTCAATGACCTTGATGCTACTGCTGATACCGGGTGCTTATGCAAGCCCAGCTGATTATGAATGCAGGGTTGATGTTTTCCACATGAACAGTCAAATTGAGAAGTACTCATCCATAACAACGACAAACGGGTATCAAATTACTGAAATATTTGAACCCATTACTGCCAATAATGACTCATGCATGGCCTACGGCAGTTCACCCACCGTAAAATTTAAATTGTCATGGAAAGTGCATAAATGGGGTACTACGCTTAAGTTACTGATCTAGGAGCATGACCGAGAATAGCGCCCGTAGCGAGGATTACGAGAAATTGAGGATAAAAATTTCTGCTTCTGAGGATAATAGTGGGGCTATTTGACGAAGAAGCAGGA